>JBCCRZ010000319.1:0-6935 GCA_039200855.1 Cyanobacteria bacterium P01_D01_bin.44
GCTGGGGTGCTGGCTGATTGTCAACAGGTGCTCAGGCTGGAGCGCCAAAATGCTCAGGCCTATTACTATTTGGGGTTGGGGCGCTATCGACTGGGCTATACCCAAAGTGCGATCGCAGCTTTTAGTGATGCGATCGGGCTTGAGCGCGATGAGCCACAGTTTTATTATCAGCGAGGCATTGCCCACGAAGACATTCAAGAAAACGACGCGGCCATTGCCGACTTTCACACCGCCGTTCGCTACTTTGAAGACCAGGGGGATTTAATGGGGCTGCGTCGGGTGCAGACCCACCTAAGCAAGATCAAGTCGGGCGGCCAGTTTAAGCGGGGAACTTTCAAATTAGGCAAATTCCAGCAGGGGCAGGGCGAGCCTAGTCAAGGGCTCCCTCTCAAAGCCCCCGGCCCCGGCCGCTTTTTGCAACTTTTCTTGGCTATCTTGACCAACCCTGCGAGTGAAATGCTGCCTATCTACGATCGACTGTCGCCGCGTCAGGCCACGCAGGTCGGTTGTCTATTAGCTATGGTTGCGAATCTTTGTTTTACCCTGAGCGGTTATCAGTTGTCCAGCGGTGTCACCCAGGCTGAAAGGTTAGCAACTTCGAGGATTTTGCTAAATCTTTGGGTCACGGGCGGCACTGCCTTTTTGGGCTTGGCAGTCATTTTGGCCTTTAGTCGCGGTTGGTTTCGACGGCGGGGGCGCTGGGCGGGCGATATTTTTATTGCCGGGGCGACCGTCCTGCCCCTGGGTATTTTTGCCCTGCTGGTGCCAGTCGCCCTGATTTTGTCACCCTGGCTGGGCGGGCTAGTGGGGCTATTTGCCATGATGCTCACCTTGCTGACGCTCTACAGCGGCTGTACCCAGATTCATCATCAAACGGAGCAAACAGCCACCTGGGTTGCCCCCAGTTTGTTGTTTATTGGCCTCAGTGTGGCGTATTTAATGTGGCAGGCGATTAGCTAGGTTGACCATACTCATAAGACTGCTGGATGAGCTTGGCGACCAGCCCGGTCCATCCAGTTTGGTGGCTGGCTCCAATCCCCGCTCCGTTATCCCCGTGGAAATATTCATAAAACAGAATCAGATCTTGCCATTGGGGATCGGTTTGAAACGGGGCAAGATTGCCATAAAGGGGACGCTGCCCCGTCTCATCGGTGAGAAAGATCCGGGTGAGCCGCCGAGAGATTTCGTCGGCCACCTGCCAGAGGGTCATCCAGTGGCCAGAGCCGGTGGGGCACTCGACCTTAAACCCATCACCGAGGTAGTGGTGAAACTTTTGTAAGGACTCGATCAAAAGGTAGTTGACCGGGAACCAAATCGGACCGCGCCAGTTGGAATTGCCGCCAAACAATCCGCTGCTTGATTCGGCGGGTTCATAGTCTACTCGATGGGCCTGGTCATTGACGTAAAAGATATAGGGATTGCTTTCGTGAAATTTGGAGAGGGCGCGAATCCCGTAATCGCTCAAAAATTCGGTTTCATCGAGGAGTTTGGTGAGGATTTGGCGTAGTTTGTCGCCCGTCTCAACCCGATCCAGGGTGGCATAGCACAGGGCCAGCATCCGGCGGGCACCGACGCCGGGTGTTTCCATACAGGCAACATTATGCTTGAGATCAGGGCGGTTGGCGATAAACCATTCCAGACGTTGCTTAAAGTTGGGAACGCGCTCCAGCAGATCAGGCTCTAACGTAGTGACGGCAAACAGGGGGATCAGACCTACCATCGAGCGCACCTTAAGCTTGACACGCTGCCCGTCGGGAAAATGGAGCACGTCGTAAAAGAACCCATCGTCGTTGTCCCACAGCTGGGTCTGGCGGGTGCCATCGCCAATGTGGTTCATCGCATCGGCAATGTAGAGAAAATGCTCAAAAAACTTGGTCGCCATGTCTTCGTAGACAGAATTTTCCTGGGCCAGCTCCAGGGCAATGGTGAGCATATTGAGACAGTACATCGCCATCCAACTGGTGCCATCGGCCTGTTCAATGAAACCCCCCGTCGGTAAGGGGGCGCTGCGGTCAAAGACGCCAATGTTGTCGAGGCCCAAAAAGCCGCCCTCAAACACATTGTTGCCTTCAAAATCTTTGCGGTTGACCCACCAGGTAAAGTTGAGCAACAGCTTTTGAAACACGCGCTCGAGAAACTGTCGATCGCCCTTGCCAACCCTTTTTTGCTCAATTTTATAAACCCGCCAGGTGGCCCAGGCATGGACTGGGGGGTTGACGTCCCCAAAGGCCCACTCATAGGCGGGGAGCTGACCATTGGGGTGCATATACCATTCTCGGGTCATGATATCGAGTTGGTACTTAGCAAACTCAGGGTCGAGCATCGCCAGGGGCAGCACGTGAAAGGCCAGATCCCAAGCTGCAAACCAGGGATACTCCCACTTGTCGGGCATGGAGATAATGTCTTCGGTGTGGAGATGTATCCAGGCGTCATTACGACCCTGTTTTCGAGACTCAGGCGGAGGGGGGCTGCCCGGATCACCCTTGAGCCAGTCTTCGATTTTGTAATAGTAAAACTGTTTGCTCCACAGTAACCCGGCAAAGGCCTGACGCTGCAGGTTACGGGCCTGCTCATCCATCGAGAACGGGGTCAGGTGCTGATAAAACGCATCCGCTTCCTGCTGACGGGTCTGAAAAGTGATGTCAAACTGTTCATCAAAACTGTTGGTGAGAATGCGATCGCAAAGTCTTAGCCTTACTGTCTTAGTCTCTCCAGGAGCCAGGTCAAAACGATAATGGGGCGATACCTTTGTCCCCATCTGCTGCGGATTAACCGCGTCCGCCTGCCCATGTACCACATAACCATTAATCCCATCCTTCACATAGGGTGACGCATTCCCCGTATCAAACAGCCGCTCGTAGTTCGTCTCATTCTCAGTGAACAGCAGCCAGTCTCCCCCCTTCGCCTTTCCCCTTTCCCCCTTTTCCCCTTTCCCCTTCGCTCTTTCACAATACAACCACCGCTGCCCCATCTCGGCATGGCTGGCTTCTACCACACTTTGTGCTTCACCTGTTTCAAATACTTTTAGAAACGGTTTCTCAACCTCCGGCTGCCAGGACCAGGTATTTCGAAACCACAGGGTCGGCAACAGGTGTATCGGTTTGGTCTCAGGGCCGCGATTGGTCACCTGGATCTGGATCAGCAGATCCTCCGGGGTGGCTTTGGCATACTCGACCACCACATCAAAATAGCGATTTTCGTCAAACACCCCCGTATCCAACAGCTCAAACTCTAACGCTTCACGCGATCGCACCCCGTTTTCTGCAACCAGCGACTCATAGGGATACGCCGCCTGGGGATATTTGTAGAGATATTTCAGGTAGGAATGGGTCGGCGTGCTGTCCAAGTAAAAGTAATATTCTTTGACATCTTCGCCGTGGTTACCCTGGGGGCCGGTGAGGCCAAACAGGCGTTCCTTGAGGATGGGGTCTTGTTCATTCCAGAGTGCGATCGCAAAA
Organism: Cyanobacteria bacterium P01_D01_bin.44; assembly: GCA_039200855.1. Taxonomy (GTDB): domain Bacteria; phylum Cyanobacteriota; class Cyanobacteriia; order Phormidesmidales; family Phormidesmidaceae; genus SIO4C1. The sequence continues at coordinate 3,459 of JBCCRZ010000319.1, forward strand.
CAAAGCAACTGCCGATCGTCAGAAATCCCGCCAATGCCATCTTCTCCCCAGCGATAGGCCCGAGACCGAGCATGGTCATGGGGAAAAAAGTCCCAGGCGCTGCCGTGGGGACTGTAGTCTTCCCGCACGGTGCCCCACTGGCGTTCGCTCAGGTAGGGTCCCCATTTTTTCCAGGGGACTTCGGATTGTTGGAGGCGGTTGTGTTCGGGGGTCATGGGATTTTGGATTTTAGAGTTTGGATTTTAGACTGCCGACGACTTAAAGGTGGACTTTTTGTGGGCTAGGTGAGTGAGTGAGTACGCTGCGCTAGTGAATAGGTGAGTGCGCTACACTCTTTGTAAGCCTTTTAATCTTTAACTTTTAACTCATTTCACCCCTTCACCCCCTCACCCCCTCACCCTTTCAACAATGCGTAACACATGACCGTCGGGATCTTCGATTAAGAAGCCGCGTCGAAAGCCGAGTTGTTCGTCGGGTAGGGTAATTAACCCTGGGGAGATAAAGTCAACTTGTGGGGTGCGAAGGCGGGCCTCGGCGGCGGCGGCATCGGCCACCACCAGGGTAGTCTCCCAGTGCATCAGGTCGTTGGCCTGGGCATCGTCAGGAATCGGACGCCCCCCAGGGGGGGAGAGATACTCTAAAAATTCGAGGCTGGGGCCGATTGAGGCCCGCAGGCCGCTGATGCGCAGACGCGCGCCGAAAATATTATTCAGATGTTCTTGCTCGGTGCCGTAGTTTTCACTTTCTCCGGCCAGCTCTAGCCCGAGCAAATCTTGGTAAAAGGCCAGACTGGTAGCGGTGTCAGAAACTGCGATCGCAGTGTGGTCAATGCCTAAAAACAGATCATCCGTCGCTTCTTGCCAGCGGGGATCGCCTTTGTCAGGGGGAAAATAAATCAGCTCTAGATTGTGATCGTCCGGGTCGCGAAAATAAAAGGCTTCAATACCGGCAGCGGCTTCGATAAACTCGGGCAGGCGCTGGGGGCCGGTGGAGACGTGTTGGACATTGTGCGATCGCAGCTGTTGATAAGCTGGCTCCATATCGCTGACTACAATGGCAATGTGTTGAAACCACAAATCATTGCTACGAGAGTCTATGGGGATCGGCCTGCCCTGGGGGGTGAGATATTCGGTTAGCTCAATGCGCTCACGGCCCAACTTTAGCTGCACCACTCGCATCCGTACTCCAAAGAGTCCTTGGAGCTGCTCGTATTCTCGCCCCTGAACCTCAACGTCTGAGACTTTTTCGAAGGGCAAGATCTGGGTATAAAACTCAAGGGCTTCGTCCATATCTGAAACGGTCATGCCCATCATGGCCACCGCCTGCACCTGAGCAGCGACTTGAGCCTGGACGGTTTGAATCTGAGCAGTTTGGGCCTGGGCAGTCTGGGTCAGCTGTAACGTCGAAGATGCCTGGGAGCCCACGGGGGTTGTTGCCGTGGCCAGGCAGGTCAGAGCAGCCAGGACAAAGTAGGCAATGCGTCTAAATTGTCTCATTGTAGTCTCCTAATGAATACTACCCCTTGCCCTAACCCAGTCGGTTGAGCAGATGATCCCCTACCCGCATAGCGTTAGCCATAATCGTCAAAGATGGGTTGACTGCTGCACTGGAGGGAAAAAAGCTGCCGTCTACCACGTAGAGATTGTCGATGTCGTGGGTGCGACAGTTGAGATCGAGCACCGACGTTTGCGGATCGGTGCCAAACCGGCAGGTGCCCACCTGGTGGGCAACCCCCTGCAGCGGCAGCCGCTTGCGGAAGTAAAGGCTACACGGCAAAATACTCTCGCCGCACTGGATTGACTTGAGCACCCCAGTCCAGCGGGCCATCAGGCGATCAAAGGCTTGGGTGTTGTTGTCGGTGTAGTGTAGGACTAAATTGTCGCCATGGACCTGTACTCGGTTATTCGGGTCGGGTAAATCTTCGGCGGTGAGCCACCAATCAACCGACCGCTTAGCGACTTCCTCCAGGGCCATCCCTGGTGCAAACTTGGGTGCATCCAGGGCGATCATGTCTTTGTTGACCTTGCCCAACAGCTGGACGTGGCCCATGGGGTGATCAAACCCCGGCTCTCCCCAATAAAAATCATTTACCGCCAGGGTCTTTTGAAACACCGACGGGTTGAGTCTGCGGCTGATGCCCACAATTGCCCCATTTTGGTGTTTCATAAAGTTGCGCCCCACCTGGTCCGAACTGTTGGCCAGGCCGGTGGGATGGGCGTCATTGGCCGAGCGCAGTAGCAGTGCAGCAGAGTTTATGGCCCCACACGACACCACCACCATATCAGCTGAAAATCTTGTCAGCGAGGGCACCCCACTCTCACTCTTAATCTCAACCTCAACCTCTGACACCGCTCGCCCCGAGGAGCTGGTATGCAGGCGCACCACCTTAGCCTCTGGGATCAGGGTCAGTTGCGAGTGGACTATCGCTGGACGCACACAGTTCACATCAGCGTCAGATTTGGCCTGTACCAGGCAGGGAAATCCATCACAGGTATTGCAGCGGATGCACTCACTGGTCAAAGGCAGGGCCTCATTGATCTTCACCGCCAGGGGCAGATAGAAAGGATGAAAGCCTTGTCCTTTCAAATCGTCATGGATTTCTTGAATGCGCGGCTCATGGCTCACCGGAGGAAACCGATAGTCTGCCTGGCGGGGTGGCTCAGTTGGATCAAGCCCCTGCTGCCCATGCACCTGGTACAGCGCCTCAGCTTCCTCGTAGTAAGGCTCAAAGTCATCATATTTTAGTGGCCAGGCCGGAGAAATGCCCCCCGCATGGGTAATCTTGTCAAAGTCTCGCTCCCGCAGCCGAAACAGTGCGCCGCCATAGACCTTAGTATTGCCCCCCACCCAGTAGCCAATCCCTGGATGCAGCTCACGGCCCTGGCTGTCATACCAGACTTCCTGAGTGTGATATCGATCTTTTTGGAACACTTCGACGGTATCCCAATTAGCCTTCTCTCTGGGCAAAAAACTGCCGCGCTCCAGCACTAGAATCTTTTTACCACTCGGCGCAAGTCGATGGGCCAGTGTGCCGCCGCCTGCGCCTGTGCCGATGATGATAACGTCGTAGTGAGTACTCATATTACATCTCTCCCTCACAACAGCAGGTCGTACAGATACAAGGCGTTTCCATATTTGGACAGAGTTTCCCGCAGAGCTTACGCGGATTGCGCTTCGAGATGCTTAAGTACACCTCAGTTGCCAACAACATTGCCAGGGGTGGGGCCAGGTAATAAATCCAAAAGCCGCTCCATTCCTGGGCAGGCAGCGCTGAGGCAAAGGTGCGGGCTGGGTTAATACTCATGCCTGAGAGCGGAGCCTCAAAGGTGATAAACGTAGCCACTAAAATACCGGCGAAGAGGCCGGTTAGATTGGAGAGACGGGGATAATTGGAGGTGACCAACACCATCGTCATCAAGCTAAAGGAGAGAACAAATTCGGCAACTAAAGCGACGCCCCATCCCCAGACCCCTGGCA
>JBCCRZ010000320.1:0-6931 GCA_039200855.1 Cyanobacteria bacterium P01_D01_bin.44
GCTTTGATGGCGTAGGCCTGCCAGAGCTGAAAGTCGCTGTCTACAATGACCGGATGGGTGATGTTGTGCTTTGCGATCGCATGGCGAATAGTCTCAAGGCGCTGCTCTGTTGAAAACTTGCCTGCATGGATGCCAATGATAGTCAGGGCACCACCATAACGATGCTCAATGGCTTTTAGGGTGGGCAGCAGGTTGATGCAGTTGATGCAGCCATAGGTCCAAAAATCGAGCAGCACAACACGTCCCTCGAGATCGGCCAGGGAGATCGGGGTTGGTGAGTTTAGCCAGGGCAAAGTGGCAGGCAGTTTAGGCGGTCGAACCTTACTCATTGCCCCTGTTTACCCCCCCGCGCTTCTAGAGAACGCTGGCGATATTGGCGGAGGCGCTGCCACACATCATCCAAATCAGGCTCTGATTGCTCGTTGGCTTGAGTCGCTGTAGAGGCCGGTTCTTTAGGGGGTAGTTTTGGGGCATTTGCGTCGCTCTCTTCATGTTCTAGAAAATCCTCATCCTCTAGCGCATCCTCATCTTCTAGCGCATCCTTATCTTCTAGCAAATCTTCGCTATCCAGAGTGCTTTCAGAGGAAGTGTTTGGCTCGTTTTCCAGAGCATTTTTCTGAGCGGATTCCTCAAGCAAATCGACAATATCCGGCACCTGCCCCCCCTCCAGTGGGAAATCCCCCTGTTCTAATTCTATGAATGGCTTTAGAGGGGTTGCATCGCTATTGATTGGCGCTTCAGACGGTTGAATGGTCTCCGCGGTTGGCAAAGGGGGGACGGTCTGAACGGTTGATTTATCAGGAACGCTGACTTTGAGACGTTCAGACAAACCTTTAAAGAAGTCACGAACGTTCTGGCTGGTTTCTTCAATCAAGGAGGGGGGTGCTATCTGCTCAGTTTTTGACTCAAGTTCTGACTTATCCTGGTCAACTGTGATGGTGCGTTCAGGTTCAGCGGTGTCTGATACGAATGATTCTGGTTCAGCAGCGTCTGGTTCAGTGGCCTCTGGTTCAGTCGCTTTTGGCTCGGCATCCTCTAGTTCAGCAGTTTCAGGCTCAGCAGTTTCAGGCTTAGCTATGTCCGGGACGACCGACTCGGGGACAATTGTTTCTGACTCAGTGACTTCTGACTCAGTGACTTCAGTGACTTCTGGTTCAGCCACTGCCGGTTCAAGAGTCTCCGGTTTGACCGCTTCAGGGGTAGCCTTGATTTCGGGGGCGGGTTCTAGGGGAGTGGGCTGAGGTACTGACTGATCACTCAGTGCGGGGGCGCTCTCAGGTGCTGGCTCTAACTCGGATATCGGTTCAGGCTCTGGTGCCGGTTTTGGAGGCACATAGTTAGGGTCAACAATGCTGCCGACCTGCTCAAGATTCAGCTCGCCGCGCACCAGTTTGGCAAGGGGATCCTCCCCGCCGGGTTGATAGGTAATCAGCCGCGCGGTGTTATTAAACTGATTGGGGATAGGATTGCCTTCGGGGTCAATTAACTCGAGCTGCACCCAGTTTCGACCCGGCTTAAACCCTGTTAAGTAAATCGGTTCCCAGGTATCCGAAAGATTTGAATTGCCGTTAACCGTATAGCGAACACGCCAATCGGTCAGGCTACCGCTCTCTTTAGCAACCATGTGCAGCGGCGCATCGGTCAGATAAAAGTCCAACATGATGGGCTCTGCCCCATAGACGCCATTGGGGCGGCTGTAGGTAAGTAGCGGTTCCCCTGCCGTGGGCCGATATTCATCTGTCTTTGTAAAGACGTGGAAAGTTGTTTGGGCATAGGCTCCGGCATTTTTAAAGCTTTCGTGCCAGGGACGAGAGGCAAATACGCGCAGCGTATGGGTGCCGGGGGCAAGGGCGTCAAATATTAACGGGGCAGTCAAGTCATAAACCGGCTTATAGGGCTGATTATCGAGAATGACATGCAGGTGAGGCCCCAGACCCCAGGTTTCATCTTTATATATGGATAAATCCTGGAGCTTAAAGCGAACACTGACTGAGGTGTCTTGCAAAACCTCATCAGGTCGGGGGCTGAGGATCGTAAGTTGGGGTTGATTGTCGTCAAACCACGGGGTGAGCTCAGCCAATATTGCCGGTGGTTCGACAACCTTGACGCGACTTGACCTAGTTCTGGCCATAGTACTCTCTGCGTTTGGGGACTCTGTCACGGTTTGATTACCACAGCCGCTCAGTCCAATGCTTAACCAACCGCAGAGTAGAATCAGCCCCAGCTTCATCCAGCCTGTCTTCAAAACCTTGAAAATCAACATATAGTCCTGGTCTTGCGCTTGCCACCATACCGGAACTATAGCCGATTGCCGATCTTCAATTAAATGGGAGATCCTCAGGAAGTTAATTTAACTTTACATATCTTTGAAATTAATAATGCGCATCTCAAAACAATGCTTTCCTGCCCAAGGATTGAGAAAAGTTATTGTTGCCCCCGAAAAACCCTATTTAAATCCTTGTAATCATCAGGGAAATTGTTACTTCTGAAACATTTTGTTCCGGATATTGAGAATTGTTAATATCCAACCTGTATGACTTCAATTCTATGCATTGCTTTTCGGCGCAATCCTCGCCGCGTCAGGATTCCCAGAGCTTGAATTATTGTTAACTGCGATGAAACGTGGCCAGGATGCAAGTCTATAATGCTCAAGAGCATTCCTATGCCGAGATCCTAAAGTTCTCCTAAGCAGCGTTGCAGAAATGTAAACCTGACGATGGGGTTTAACTGATTAGATTTGATGGCTTGACGCTTGGATAGAGGATTGCGTTCTTTGTCTAGAGAGAGGAGAGTCTCCATGACAACTACCCCCCGCGAGCGGGAGGCAAAGGTCAAGGTGACGGTTGATGAAAATCCGGTCCCCGTTTCTTTCGAGAAATGGGCGAAGCCAGGACACTTCGATCGAACCCTAGCCCGAGGTCCCAAAACCACCACCTGGATTTGGAATCTCCACGCCGACGCTCACGATTTTGATAGTCATACCAGTGACTTAGAGGATATCTCGCGCAAAATTTTTAGCGCGCACTTCGGTCATTTGGCCGTCGTATTCATTTGGTTGAGCGGCATGTATTTCCATGGCGCTCGGTTTTCTAACTTTGAAGCTTGGTTAGCGGACCCGATTAACATTAAGCCCAGTGCCCAGGTCGTTTGGCCCATCTTTGGTCAAGAGATTCTGAATGCTGATGTAGGCGGAGGCTTCCACGGCATCCAGATCACGTCTGGTCTGTTCCAGATGTGGCGAGCTGCGGGTTACACCAATTCTTTCCAGCTTTTGTGCACCGCTATTGGCGCACTGTTTATGGCTGGATTGATGCTAAATGCAGGTGTATTCCACTATCACGTTAAGGCCCCCAAGTTAGATTGGTTCCAGAACGTAGAATCCATGCTGAATCACCATTTAGCTGGATTGTTCGGGTTGGGCTCTCTGAGCTGGGCTGGTCACTTAATTCACGTGGCTGTGCCCGTGAATAAGCTTTTGGATTCTGGGGTAGCGCCTGGGGATATCCCCTTGCCCCACGAATACCTATTTGATAAGGCCTTCATGGCAGAGCTTTTTCCGAGTTTTGCCCAGGGTCTTAAGCCCTTCTTTACCCTTGATTGGGGAGTCTATTCTGACTTCTTGACCTTTAAGGGTGGCCTTAACCCGGTGACGGGTGGCCTGTGGATGACCGATATTGCTCACCACCATGTGGCAATCGCGGTGATGTTCTTGGTGGCGGGTCACATGTACCGCACGAACTGGGGCATCGGCCACAGCATTAAGGAGATCCTGGAAGGTCAGAAGGGTGATCCATTACTCTTCCCAGGGAAGGGCGGACATGATGGGCTCTACGAGTTTCTGACCACTTCCTGGCACGCTCAGTTGGCCATCAACCTGGCCATGGGTGGCTCCGTCAGCATCATCGTGGCTCAGCACATGTATGCGATGCCGCCTTATCCTTACATCGCCACCGACTATCCCACTCAGTTGTCGCTGTTTACCCACCATATGTGGATTGGCGGCTTCATGATTGTGGGGGGCGCTGCCCACGGTGCGATCGCAATGATTCGGGATTATGACCCGGCTCAACATGTGGATAACGTGCTTGACAGCGTGTTGCGAGCTCGGGATGCGATTATTTCCCACCTAAATTGGGTTTGTATTTTCCTCGGCTTCCATAGCTTTGGTCTGTACATTCACAACGACACCATGCGGGCATTGGGTCGTCCTCAGGACATGTTTTCTGATAGTGCGATTCAGCTCCAGCCGATCTTCGCCCAGTGGATTCAGGGCTTGCATACGGCTGCGATTGGCAGCACTGCACCCAATTCGCTAGCCCCAACTAGCTATGCGTTTGGCGGTGATGTGGTGGCTGTGGGTGGCAAAGTTGCCATGATGCCGATTGCCTTAGGTACAGCAGACTTTATGGTGCACCACATTCACGCGTTCACCATCCACGTGACCGTGCTGATTTTGCTCAAAGGTGTTCTGTATGCTCGTAACTCTCGTCTGATCCCAGACAAGGGTGCGCTGGGTTTCCGGTTCCCGTGCGATGGCCCGGGTCGGGGCGGCACCTGTCAGGTGTCTGCTTGGGACCATGTCTTCCTAGGCCTGTTCTGGATGTACAACAGCCTATCAATTGCGATTTTCCACTTCAGCTGGAAGATGCAGTCTGATGTCTGGGGGACGGTCTCGGATAGTGGAGCGGTTTCCCATATTACAGGCGGTAACTTTGCCACAAGCGCGTTGACCATTAATGGTTGGCTGCGCGACTTCCTATGGGCTCAGGCGTCCCAGGTGATTAATTCCTACGGTTCGGCATTGTCGGCCTACGGTTTGATGTTCCTGGGTGCTCACTTTATCTGGGCATTTAGCCTGATGTTCCTGTTCAGTGGTCGTGGCTATTGGCAAGAGCTAATTGAGTCCATTGTGTGGGCTCACAACAAGCTCAAAGTCGCCCCGGCGATTCAGCCTCGCGCACTGAGCATTACTCAGGGTCGGGCAGTGGGCGTAGCTCACTACCTCTTAGGCGGAATTGCCACTACTTGGGCGTTCTTCCTGGCTCGAATAATTGCAGTAAGTTAGGAGCGCGGAGGACTCATAGACACGTATGGCAACTAAATTCCCGAAATTTAGCCAAGGTTTGGCACAGGATCCGACCACTCGTCGGATTTGGTACGGGATTGCCACTGCCCATGACTTTGAAAGTCACGATGGCATGACGGAAGAGAATCTTTATCAAAAGATTTTTGCTTCCCATTTCGGCCATCTGGCGATCATTTTTCTCTGGGTGTCTGGCAACCTGTTCCACGTCGCTTGGCAAGGCAACTTTGAGCAGTGGGTCAAAGACCCGCTGAATGTTAGTCCCATCGCCCATGCGATTTGGGACCCTCACTTTGGCCAAAATGCGGTGGATGCGTTCACCCAGGCAGGGGCTTCTGGCCCTGTCAACGTGGCCTTTTCCGGTGTGTATCACTGGTGGTACACCATCGGTATGCGCACCAACGGAGACCTGTACCAGGGATCGATCTTTTTGCTGATTTTGTCGGCTCTTTTCCTGTTTGCCGGTTGGCTGCATTTGCAGCCCAAGTTCCGTCCCAGCTTGTCGTGGTTTAAGAATGCTGAGTCTCGACTCAATCACCACCTGGCAGGCTTGTTTGGCGTTAGCTCCTTGGCTTGGACTGGTCACTTAGTTCACGTTGCGATTCCCGAGTCTCGGGGACAGCACGTGGGCTGGGATAACTTCCTATCCGTGACCCCTCACCCGGCAGGGTTGGCACCGTTCTTTACGGGTAACTGGGGCGTTTACGCTCAAAACCCAGATACGGCCAGCCATGTCTTTGGTACCAGTCAGGGCGCTGGCAGTGCCATCCTGACTTTCTTGGGAGGGTTTCATCCCCAGACTGAGTCGCTGTGGTTGACTGATATGGCTCACCACCATCTGGCGATCGCGGTGATTTTTATCATCGCGGGTCACATGTACCGGACGAACTTCGGTATTGGCCACAGCATTAAGCAGATTTTGGAAGCACACCAGCCCCCCAGCGGTAAGCTGGGTGATGCCCACAAGGGTCTTTATGACACCTTGAACAATTCTCTGCACTTCCAGCTGGCGCTGGCCTTGGCCTCGGTCGGTGTAATCACCTCTCTGGTAGCACAACACATGTATGCGCTACCGCCCTATGCCTTTATGGCTAAGGATTACACCACTATGGCGGCGCTTTACACGCACCACCAGTACATTGCTGGCTTCATCATGGTGGGTGCCTTTGCTCACGGTGCGATCTTCCTGATTCGTGACTACGATCCGGCAGCGAACGCCAACAATGTATTGGCCCGTGTGCTTGAGCACAAAGAGGCGATCATTTCTCACCTGAGCTGGGTATCTCTGTTCTTGGGTTTCCATACCCTGGGTCTCTATGTCCACAATGATGTGGTCGTGGCCTTTGGTACCCCCGAGAAGCAGATCCTGGTTGAGCCGGTCTTTGCTCAGTGGATTCAGGCGGCGTCGGGTAAGGCCCTGTATGGGTTTGATACCTTGCTGTCTAACTCTGGCAGCTTAGCCACCAATGCCGCTGATGGTATTTGGCTGTCTGGCTGGTTGGATGCGATTAACAGTGGGACTAACTCGCTGTTTCTAGCCATTGGCCCAGGTGACTTTTTGGTACACCATGCGATCGCACTGGGTCTGCACACCACCACCTTGATCTTGGTCAAGGGTGCGTTGGATGCTCGCGGCTCTAAGCTGATGCCGGACAAAAAAGACTTCGGCTACAGCTTTCCTTGCGATGGCCCTGGTCGTGGTGGTACTTGCGACATATCTGCTTGGGATGCGTTCTACCTCGCCATGTTCTGGATGCTCAACACGATTGGTTGGGTGACCTTCTACTGGCACTGGAAACACATCGCGGTCTGGTCGGGCAACGTAGCTCAGTTTAATGAGAGTTCTAA
>JBCCRZ010000321.1:0-6864 GCA_039200855.1 Cyanobacteria bacterium P01_D01_bin.44
CCCCTGGTGCTCAAGCTGATTGCCGCCAGCATTCGGGAGCTGCGCAGCGGCAGTGTGTCAGATTTTTTGAACCGGGACAATACGACCCTGATTACCTGCGACGTTTACTATTTGCTCCAGCAGCAGCTGGATCGCCTCTCAACCGAGGAACAGCAGGTCTTACAAAACCTGGCTCAGACGGAGTTAGCCTTGAATGTGAGCCAGCTCGAAGCCGCCTTATCTTTGTCTGCAATGGCCTGTAACTGTGCGCTACAGTCGTTAGTGCGTCGCTCCCTGGTCGAGTCGAGCGAAGCGGGGTTTTCGCTACGACCAGTGGTGGCTGAGTATGTTTGCGATCGCTGGGGGCTCACAAGTGAGTGAACAAACATGAGCTACTGCATTAACCCCAAATGCCCCAACCGTCAAAACCCAGATGACGCAGAGCGCTGTCTGGCCTGCGATACTCCGCTGCTGTTGCAAGATCGCTATCGGCTCATCGAGCCCCTGCGAGAACTCGAAGACTGGCGGCACACCGAGATTTTCTTAGCGGACGACGGGGGGACACCCAAAGTTCTTAAATCCCTGCGGCACAATACATTTTTGTCCCAGTTTGAGCGAGAGATGCTGACCCTATCTCAGCTTCAGCACCCAGGCATTCCCAAAATTGACCCCGACGGCTATTTTGATCAGCCGCTCTCATCGGGTGAGACCATCCCGTGCTTACTGATGGAGCAGATTCCAGGAGAGAATCTGCAATGTTATATTGAACAACACGGTCCGATACCAGAAGCCCTTGCACTGAAATGGTTAAAGCAGCTCACCGAGATCTTAGAGCAGATTCACCACGCCAATCTCTTTCACCGGGATATCAAACCCTCCAACGTGATGCGTCGCCCCAACGGGCAGCTGGCACTGATTGACTTTGGCACCGTGCGACCGGTCACCAATACCTATCTAGCAAAAGTCAACAGCCGCTGCGAAATCACCAGCGTCGTCTCACCCGGCTACACGCCATTGGAGCAAATCGAGGGTAAAGCCGTCCCCCAGTCAGACTTTTACGCCCTGGGTCGGCTGTTTGTTTTTTTACTCACCAGCCAATCCCCCAACCAGTTTAAGACCGATGAACATACTGGAGAACTCTTTTGGCGAGAAGATGCGCCGCAAATATCCCACTGGTTAGCAGCGTTGATTTCTGACCTGATGGCGGTTTTTCCCGGCTATCGCCCTAAAAATGCCCAGGAAATCTTACAGCGATTGGAGGCAGGCCCCCGATGGCCTACCCAGCGACTGTCGTTGAGGACTTACCGATGGGTTGCTGCCTCAGTCTTTGCTCTCAATATCGGTCTACTCTGCCTGCAAGGGTTCTTTATCTGGGAGCGCTATCAAGATACTTCACAGACAAAAGCCCTATTAAGTTTGCAGTCGTTGTCAGAAAAGCTCATTTCCAGCATACACAAAGCTTCATTTACAAACCGATAGGGCTTTTTCTTTGATTTTAGTATTGCCTGTGTCGTCCACGATAATGTCTCTTGCTTCAGTGCCTAAAAGAGCATGTAGTACAATAGAACTACATGTTCCCTGATTGCCCCAAATGCGCCGCGATTCACTGTTTTATCGCTTGTTTCAGCAATTCCCTGACCTTTTGTTTGATTTAGTAGAATCACCACCCCCTGACGCATCTGACTACCGCTTCGATTCAGTTGCTGTCAAAGAACCCAAATTTGAAATTGATGGCGTGTTTTTGCCCCCCAAAGGCAGCTCCCCAGGAATCGTATATTTCTGTGAAGTGCAGTTTCAGAAAGACGAACAGCTTTATGAACGCTTGTTTGGGGAGTCGTTTCTATATTTCTATCGACAACGTCACCTCTTTAGCGATTGGCAAGCCGTGGTGATTTACCCGTCGCGTTCCATCGAGCAGTCATCGAGCCACCCCTATCGGTCGCTGCTTAATAGCGACCAGGTCCATCGAATTTACCTGAATGAGTTAGGTGAGCCGAGACAGCTACCCTTGGGTATTGGCCTGATGGTGCTGACAACGGTCACCGAAGCGCAGGCCCCAGAACAAGCACGAACATTACTGAGTCGGGCTCAGCAAGAGGTTGCCGAACCTGACAATCAACAGGCCATAATAGATATAGTGACCACCATCATGGTTTACCGATTTACCAAAATGAGTCGGCAGGAGGTAGAGGCAATGCTAGGGCTCCAGTTGCAAGACACCCGATTTTATCAGGAAGTCAAAGAAGAAGGTCGCCAGGAAGGTCGCCAGGAAGGGATTGCACATGAGCGAGCATTAGTGGTCCGCCTACTGAATCGCAAAGTTGGGTCTTTGCCTGAAGTCCTTGTATTGCAGGTGCAGCAGTTGTCTTTGAGGCAACTGGAGGATTTAGGTGAAACGCTGTTGGATTTTGATAGATTGGCAAATTTGGAAGATTGGTTGAGTCAATTGAGATCGCAATCAACCACCACATTGCAACGACTCATTGAACAGTTAGGGGAGTTAGAAGAGTCGATATCGCTTCAAGTCAAAGCGCTGCCGTTGAGCCAGTTAGCTTTACTAGCAGATATTTCTGAAAACTTGACGGGCGTTAACGAGGTAGTTGATTGGCTACAATCGCACGCCGCCGATGAGTTTGAACCCTACTGAGACGCGCGATGGTCGAAGACCGGTCCAAAAGGACCATCGCAGCTCGATAAAAACTCGGTGGTGTCCACTAGCTGAGCTTTTAGCGGACACCACCGAGCAAAACCTGGAAGAGGATGTTGCAGGATAACCCTCACTCAATTTGGCTGCTCACACTTTATGATTTCAGATCAAAGCGATCAAGGTTCATGACCTTGTCCCACGCTGCCACAAAGTCATGTACAAACTTCTGCTGCGAGCCCTCACATCCGTAAACTTCTGCGAACGCTCTTAGCTGAGAGTTGGAACCAAAGATCAGGTCAACCCGGGTGCCGGTCCACTTGAGGTCGCCCGTTTTGCGATCGCGCCCCTCAAACACATCTTGAGCGTCAGAGGTTGCCTTCCAGGTCGTGCCAAAATCTAGCAAATTCACAAAGAAGTCGTTGGTGAGCGTCTCGGGTCGCTGGGTAAAGATACCGTGTTTGGAGCCGCCCACGTTTGCCCCCAAGACACGTAAGCCGCCCAACAGAACCGTCATCTCCGGCGCACTCAGGGTCAGCAACTGTGAGCGATCCACCAGCAGCTCCTCGGCAGAGACAGCCTGTTCACCGCTGAGGTAGTTGCGGAAGCCATCCGCCTTGGGTTCGAGGGGGGCAAAGGATTCAACATCCGTTTTCTCCGGCGACGCATCCATGCGGCCCGGTGTGAAGGGAACCGTCACATCTTGACCAGCATTTTTCGCCGCCTGCTCAACCCCAGCACAGCCAGCCAGCACGATCAGATCAGCGAGCGAAACCCGCTTTCCGCCAGACTGCGAGCTGTTGAACTCGCTTTGGATGCCCTCAAGCGCCTGCAACACCTTTGCCAGCTGCTCTGGCTGGTTAACGTCCCAATCCTTTTGCGGCGCGAGCCGAACCCGGGCACCGTTTGCCCCACCGCGCTTGTCAGAATCACGGTAGGTCACCGCCGACGCCCAAGCCGTCGAGACCAGTTGGGAAACAGACAGTCCCAAGGCTAGAATTTTGCCCTTGAGGGTGACGATGTCTTGATCATTAACCAATTCATGATCGACAGCGGGGATGGGATCTTGCCAGATGAACGCTTCCTCAGGAACCTCCGGGCCAAGATAGCGCGATCGCGGTCCCATGTCGCGATGGGTCAGCTTATACCAGGCCTTGGCGAACGCCTCCGCAAACTCATCCGGGTGATCGTGGTAGCGCCGCGCAATCGGCTCGTAGAGGGGGTCCATTTTCATGGCCATGTCTGCCGTGGTCATCATCGGGGCATGTCGTTTCGACGGATCGTGCGCGTCGGGTACCGTATCTGCACCAGCGCCTTTCTTAGGTGCCCACTGCCAAGCGCCAGCGGGGCTCTTCACTCGCTCCCAATCATATTTGAACAGGGTTTCGAGATAGCTGTTGTCCCACTGCGTCGGCGTGGGGGTCCAGGCACCTTCGATACCGCTGGTAATGGCATCCACACCAACGCCGGATTTAAAGGTGCTCTTCCAGCCCAGGCCCTGCTCTACAATACTGGCACCCTCGGGTTCGGCACCTACATGGGCTGCATCGCCCGCACCATGGCATTTGCCAAAGGTATGTCCGCCCGCAGTCAGCGCAACGGTCTCCTCATCGTTCATCGCCATGCGCCCAAAGGTCTCGCGAATGTCGCGCCCTGAGCCAACCGGATCGGGTTCACCATTTGGCCCTTCTGGATTCACGTAGATGAGGCCCATTCGAACAGCCGCGAGGGGATTTTCCAGCACGCGATCGCCGCTGTAGCGCTTGCCACTGTAACCGTTATCGCCATGCCATGTGGTCTCAGAGCCCCAATAGATATCTAACTCTGGCTCCCAAACGTCCTCACGCCCGCCAGCAAAGCCAAGCGTCTTGAAGCCCATTGACTCAAGCGCGCAGTTACCAGCAAAGATCATCAGGTCGGCCCACGAAATTTTCTGGCCGTATTTCTGCTTGATCGGCCACAGCAGCATACGTGCCTTGTCGAGGTTCGCGTTGTCGGGCCAGCTGTTGAGGGGCGCAAACCGCTGGTTGCCAGTGCCCGCGCCGCCGCGACCGTCACCAATACGGTACGTGCCCGCGCTGTGCCAGGCCATCCGAATGAGGAGGGGGCCGTAGTGGCCATAGTCGGCTGGCCACCAGTCCTGGGAGGTGGTCATCAGCTCGAAAATGTCGGCCCGCAGGGCGGCCAAGTCAAGGGTTTTGAACTCCTCAGCGTAGTCAAATGTCTCACCCATAGGATTGGTCTGAGGCGAGTGCTGATGGAGGATGTTTAGATTCAACTGATTTGGCCACCAGTCTTGGTTTGAAGTCCCCCCACCCGCGGCGGATTGTTGAGGGCTGCCGATAAAGGGGCAACCGCTGGCGCTGCTGACAGTACCCGGCGTTGTAGCCTGTGACGTACCACTTTCATGCGACGTACCCCTTTCATGCTTTGTCGTGTTACTGGATTCTAAGACAGATAATACCGCCCGCCAGATTTCCATTAGCTTACCGCTCATTGGAAACGGGCATTTCATTTGTCTACTCGTCATAATCTTCTTCCTTGTTGTGGTTTTGGTGTGTGTTTTCTTCTCTAGGCTGCTTTCTTCTAGGCAAAAAGCAGCGTCCGCCACATGTGCATCAGCACAGCCATCTGCTTGGGTTTCTCAGCTTCTGGATTAATGTAATTCAACATTGTCTCGGCATTAGAAACCACAGGCATCGCCTCAAAGGCTTCTCGTTCTACAAAGATTTTGGCAATGACCCCGTCTTTCACCAGCATAGAATAGCGCCGGGAGCGGTTCCCCATCCCTTTGTCAGAAAGATTCACTGTCATCCCCATCTCACGGGTAAACTCACCACTCACGTCGGGGACAAAGCTCACCTGGTCGGCCCCTTCCGCCTGAGCCCAGGTCGCCAGCGAAAACGGATCGTTTACCGAAATGCATATAATCTCATCAACTCCGTTCGCTCGAAACACCTCGGCATATTCGTTATAGCCTAGCAGTTGAATAGGAGAATAAGGACAGGTAAAGGCTCCCGGCACTGCAAACACGACCACGGTTTTATAGTCAAAGAGATCCGCCGTCGAAAGATCGTACCAACCCGCCTCCGCAAACATCCGAAAGGTTACTTGAGGGACACGCTGGCCCTCATGATTAAACATCATTTGCCCAGCTCCTGCTTATCTCATTGAACATCCATTAGATCCTCTTTAAACTTCAGAGTGTTAGAAGACAACAAGATTTAATCGGCAAGATTTAAACTCAGGAACAGGACAAACACCAGCAGATGTCAACTTGTTGTGTTCATGCATCGTTCGCCTGTTTCTCCACAGGCAGCACTATAAAAATCAGGTTCAGGAACTCACCATGCAGATTAAGCCATACTCATTACGAGTTTGCTTACTGCAAGCCTAAACAATCAGGTTTTTCATGTGTGCGCAAAATGAAATTGTTTTACAAAACTTAATCTCTTCAAGGGCTTTGTAGCCCAAGTGAGTTGACAGGAGAAGCTGTCTCCTTCAGCGCTTTGACTCAGTTGCGTGCGATAACCCTCAATTTTGAGCGCCCTTGCATAAAACTGGCAATCTAAACACTATAACTAAGGTATGCCTCAACAGATACCGCTTTACTGTATGCTCCCAGACTTTGGATGGGTGCGAGATGATCCAATGACTGAAAGGCTTACTTTATGAGCCCACGCACGGGTTGATTGATCCTAAATTGCCCTCAATCCTGGTCACAATCCGGTTGAGCTTATGAGTAATTTTCATTTTGAAAAGAAGAAACGATGCGCTGGCCCCTTTGGAAAAAATCTGCTTCCCAAGAATTACTACACGAGGTCAAAATTGCGCTCAAAAAGTATGGATATCAGTGCAATCTGGCTACACGAGTTCGCCTCAAGCAGGTGTCGCAAAGGTCAGACCTCTCCGGTGAGACGATCACTTTAAAGAGTACCTACTTGATCCATCGCCAGGGGGCGGTTGTTTACCTTTTGGACACCTCGCGCTTTAAAGGCGAAGGTTACTTCATTTTCAAGGCCCTAGGCGCGACTGAGTGTCTTATGATCAAAAACTCGGATGATGTTGAAACCCTGGAGGCAGAGTTGTTGGCCGATAATGTGTTGGGGATGCTGAATAAAGTTGGGCTGTTGAAGGATGCACGGAAGGGTTCACAAGATTAGACACTCAGGCCCGTTAGTGACTTAGCCTTGTCAGTGACTTAGTCGTATAGATTGTGCGTGTTAATTCTCTAATAAACC
>JBCCRZ010000322.1:0-6860 GCA_039200855.1 Cyanobacteria bacterium P01_D01_bin.44
CAACAACCAGCTGGGTCATGCGTAACCGAAAATCAACACAGGCTCTGGCTGTCGGAAGTTATTAAATTAATTGAGGTAAGACCGCCAAATCCAGTGATCTAGACGAGTTGGTCTCTAGTGGGGAAGCTGATAAACGTAATGGACCCAACAGTCGTATTAGCGGGCAGAAATAGTCAGAGAGTCGGTATCAAAGGGGATCGGGGTATGTGGCTCAGATATGGATGTAATCAAGACTGGGACAATTTTTGTAGGGTATTTGCTAAGAGGGTCTCACAGCGTTTTCACTAACGTTGTTATCAGACGTAACACACAAGGTTGGAGTTTCGAAAATCGTTGAAAAATTTAGGCTGAAAAGGTTTGGATCAACCGGAACCTCAAAACTTTTTCGCTGATTGTGACGATCTGTCTTTGTATTTTCTACCTACAAGGCTAAGCTCTCGTCGCTTGACTGGTGAGGGTTTCGCAGGAGTACTCACTGAATCTTTAAATTGTCTTTTGAGTGGTGGAGTGCTTTCCACTCAATTAGTCAAGTTGACGATGCTTTCTTCGAGATAAAGCTCATGTGAGCCCTTAAAACCTGATTTTCACTCTCCCAAATGGGGGGTTGAGCCGTAAAAATGAAAAATTAGTCGTTAAAATCCGTCAAAGCTGAATATTTTTTAGAATGACTGCCGTTTTTCCCCAGAGGTCACAGGATAAACCTGGCTCATTTCCCTTGAAGTTTCTGTAAAGAGCAGGGGGGACCTGATTGACGATGCTTGAGGCCACGGATTTACACTGTGAAGTTAGTGAGGTATCAAGGTTTAGCAGAGTGAGGTTTAGCAGAGTATCTAGGGCTAGTAGGGTATTGAAGAATAGGTGAGGGTACTTAGAAATTGGTGGGAAAGTTTGCCTGAATTGGTCGGTTTCTATGGATATCCTCTTGGGGACTCTACACAGAGGAGAACGTTATCGAGTGTTGCAGGCTCAAACAACTGAGAAACTCATAGCCATCCCTTTGGTAGAGTGGCCTTTTTGGCTAGCCTTTGGTTTTTGGTCGCTCTGGCCAGAAAGTCGAACGCCTGTTTTTGAATTTGAGGCTATCCCTTTTAGCAGCCGCGAGATGGTGCTGATTGCCCTTTCTATCCACTATTTTGGCTCTGCCCTGGCAAAGCGAGTATTGACCCGCCAGCCGTCAGCCTCCCCTCAAAAAGCCGCAGTTGCTTTGCTCAAGCCCTGGCACTTTTATCTGCCGCTGGCGACGGCTGGCCTGGTTTTGTATGCGGCTGTGTCCCTTACAACCAGCGGGTTAGACGAGCGTAATCAGCTGGCAATGGGGTACACTCTGGTGCTGGTTGGCTGTGCTTGTCTGTTGGCCTATGGCTTGGTAGCAAATTTGAGCAGGGCTGCTCTACGGAGGTTTTTATGGCGGTTGGCGGTGGCGATCGCCGCAGTGGGGCTGTTGTACACAGCGGTGACGTTCTTCTCAGTGGGCATTGGTGGGATTCGCAGCCAGGCAAACTCTATCGCTGGCGAAGTCGGGGTCGGGCGCGCTACAGGGCCTTTGTTTGGGGCGAGTACCGGCTACTTTATTTTGTTGCCTGCGCTGGCCTACGCGATCCAGCAATTATTTTTAGACAAGTCCCTGTTTAAGGGCGTTGTCGTGTTTAGTTTGCTCCTGACGTTGATGAGCCTGGGGTCGCGGGGGTCGATTATTTGCATCTCAATATTTTTTATATTTGCGTTCTTTTCAATTAAGAATAAAAAACAGGCGGCGATCGCAGCGTTGCTGACGCTTTTATTGATGGTGCCAGCGGCTGGCTTGGTGTCCTCTCAAGCGGGGCGCGTGACGGATCGCTTTCAGTCCTTTGAGGCGTCTGCTCGCACAGAGTCGTACACCACATCCCTTGCAATTATGGAAAATCGCAACGCGGAAATGAACTTGCTCGGATCAGGTTATGGCTCGATTTGGGCCTGGTATCTGCCTTTGCACGACCGAGACTCAGATCTGATGTGGACTCCGTTTGGCTACCTGTTGTTCCAGCCGCACTCTACGTTTTTACTGCTTTGGGTTGAGCTGGGCCTGATCGGGGGCTTTTATTTTTTGATGCTGTGGGCCGTCTTGCTTTTAAGTATGACCGAAAATTTTAAACAGGCCCTATATCCGCTCTTTAACTGTGGAATAGCTGCCTCAGGGTTTGCCATGTTTTTTGACACCTTCTTGATCATGGGTGCGGTGCTCAGTACCGTGTGGTGGATATTTCTATTTGGCAGCTTGTCTATCAATGCCCAAAAGCCCATCAGACCCCATAGCCCTTAAGCTGTTGGGAGTTTATTAGTCTTTTTATGTCTAATGTTTATACGTTTATTGCGCGTTTATTTCGCAGTCGCCTGGTTAAAGCTTCCTCCAGTTCATTTTTGATTCGCCTGTCCTATACCGGGATAACGTTTGTCACCAGTGTTATCTTTGCACGGATCTTTGGGGTTGAAGGCTTAGGGATTTATACTTATGCAGTCACGGTTGCCAATGTGCTGAGTATTCCGGCGACGCTGGGGTTTAAGCAGGTTTTGATTAAGCATGTGGCGATCTATAACGCTCAGGGGGAGTGGCAAAAGCTAAAGGGATTGCTACTGGTGTCGAGTGCAGCGGGGTTAGCTATTTCGCTCAGTTTGGCCATCGGCCTGATCGGCTTTTTTTACAGTCGAGGCGAGGGTGATGCCACCTTGGGGGGGGCGATCGCAATTGCTCTGATTAATCTGCCGTTTGAGGCAATTCGCAAGTTGAGGTTAGCGAGTCTGGTGGGGCTTGATCAAACGACGAAAGCTTTCTTGCCAGAGTTTACTATCGGCCCGAGTCTACTGTTGTTAACGACGCTGGGGGTGTATGTCTTGAATCAAGGCACTGTGAGCGTCATGACCGTCTTACAGATTAAGGTAGTGATTACGGTGTTGACCTTTGTTTTAGGGGCCTATTGGCTACATCAGGCTTTGCCTAAGCCTTACCACCAGGCGAAACCCCAGTTTTTGAACCGAGAATGGTTTGGCATGGCTTGCCCGCTCTCGCTGGCGGAGGGCTGTGGGATTATGAACTCTCGATTAGATATTTTGATGCTGGGGGCGATCAGTGGGCCGGAAACCGCAGGCATTTACTCAGTCGTCACTCGGGGCACGAGCTTGATTCAATTAGTGACCCAGGCGGTGTTTAATGTGATTCCGCCGAAGATGGCCACGCTTTATGCCGATGGCAACCACGAAAAGCTCAGGGCTTTGTGTCAAAAATCGACCCGGTTACTCTTGGGGCTGTCGGTGGCAATCGCTGCTGTGATCACGATTTTTGGCCCGTCCTTCCTGGCAATTTTTGGCAAAGATTTTACAGCGGGGTTTGCACCATTGCTGATCCTGTCTTTGGAGAAAGCGGTTTTAGTCTTTGCGACCTCTGCAAGCTATTTGCTGATGATGTCAGGACATGAGCGAAATGTATTTAAGTCGGATTTTTTGGGACTGATGTCTAATGTGATCTTGAACTTTTTGCTGATCTCGAGATACGGGGTAGTTGGGGCTGCGATCGCAACCACAATTTCCTCCACGATGGTGGCCTCTGCCAAGTCGCTAGCCGCCTATAAATCCCTAGGGATAAGATTGGTTTGAGACTGGTTTGAGCTGGGCGCGTCTACTTTAAGTCGTCAGTCTGGGAAACTTTTAAGTAACCCTATAGATTTATAGTTCTTGTCTTGATTTATGAAAAATGATTCGGTATCCCACGTACAGGTCATGAGCCTGGGGCACTCTGGCTCTACGCTGATGAATCTGTTGCTGGGCACCCACCCTGACTTTGTCAGTCTGGGAGAAGTGATGCACAGCTTTATGTATGAGCTTAAAAACCCAGAAGCCCAGTGTTCTTGTGGCGAACCTGCGAGTACCTGTGTGTTTTGGGGCAAAGTGTTGCATCAAGTTTCGGCTGAGTCACAGCTGGATATCCCCACGGGGTACCAGGCTATTTTTGAAACTTTTCAGGCGGTATATCCGTCTCCCAAAAAGCAGTTTGCGGATTCTTCTAAGTCTTTAGAAGTGATTAAACTTTTGGATTCGACGCTTCAAAGACCGCTGAAGGTCGTTTTCGTGATCAGAGATGTTCGCAGCTATACAATTTCTCAAATTGATAATCTTAGCCGAAAATTTTCTAGCTTTAACACTAAGGATAAAATCCTCAGAAATTCATTGATTAGAAGTCGATTTTATTTCTACCTTGACTGGTACTACCGGAACTTAAGGATCAGAAGCTTTTTAGAACGAGAAAATATCCCCTATATTCAAGTAGGGTACGAGGAAGTTTGTCTGCGCCCCGACCTTTTGCTGGGTAAGATTTTTCGGTTTTTGGAGGTAGAAAAGCCTGCTCAATCGGGCAAGCAACAAAGTGCGGAGCCTGCTCAGTCTGAAAGCCACATTATTCGCAGCAATCGGATGCGTTTGCAAAAAGGTAAGCAGACGTTGTCCTACGATACTCGCTGGCTGACCCGCAATGAGTGGATTTTACCGGCGGCGATTTTCCCTGGCATTATGAGGTTCAACGCTCGGGAGGTTTATGCCAATATCAGCAGTGCTGAGCGCAAAAAGTGGAGCGTGTAGAGAACGCAGAGTCAAGATGGTGATGCATGCTTGTTATACAAGGTTGTTATGAAAGTATTATTTTTAACGTCTGAATTTCCACCCTATGCGGGCGGCGCTGGGGAGTATGTTTATCAGGTGAGTGCTAATTTATGTCGAGACTGCAGTTTTGATGTCAAAGTCTTGGCCTCAACCAATCATTTTGACCCCGATGAGGTCAGAAAGTTTGATAGCCATTTTCCCGGTAGGATGGTTCGCTATGCGGACTTGCCGCTCCGACGCGTGAAGGCTTTATACTATCTGCTCACCGCGCTGTATCGATTCTTTAAATCGCTGCTAGTTTACCTGCTGGACAAACCAGATGTTGTCGTTGCCTGTGATGATAGTTCCGCCAAGATCGTTTTCTTAATGCATCGCCTATTGGGGTTTCGCTACGTGGTGATCACCCATGGCTCAGAGTTTCTCAAAGAGTCATCTTTTTACTTCCGTGCGCTCGAGTCTGCCGATTTCCTTACCTTTCATAGCTTGCTGTCTAAAAGCTTTCTAGACAAAGCTCATCCCCTATTAGACGTCGATTATGCGGTAATTAATGCAGGGGCCGATGAGAAGATCTATGACATAGAGAACTCCGCAATTTTTGAAAAAGCTTCGGGCCTGCGGGCGAAGCTGGGCATTGATGAACATGCCAAGGTGATCTTGACCGTCGGGACAGTGAGCGATCGCAAAGGTCAGGACTTAGTCATCAAAGCCCTTGCAGACTTGGTGGCTATGGGGCGTACAGACCTTGTTTATGTCGCGGTAGGGCGATTTCGCGACCCGTCTTTTGCAAACTTACCCCGTCAGTTAGGGGTCGAAGATAATGTCGTCTTTTTAGATTTTGTAGAGCGAGAAGATTTGCCAGCGCTCTATGCCTTTTCTGATATCTATGTGCAACCATCACGCCTGTCTCTAAAGCTGAAGTCTATAGAAGGGTTTAGTATCTCAACCTGTGAAGCAATGCTATTGGGCAAGCCTGCCATTGTCACTGAGAGCGTGGGCATTCAGTCTGTGCTGCGTCAGTTGGAGATCGGGTTGGTGGCTAAGGCGGATGACCCCGATGATTTACGCGACAAGATCATGTTGCTAGCTGATGATGACACCCTTCGACAAAATATGGGAGCTAAATCAGCTCAGATAGCGCGATCTAACCTGACCTGGTCAACCACAACCCAAGACATTGCCAAAGTCTTGACCCAGGTGTCATCTCACAACGTGTCATCTCATAAAACAGAGGCCAAGTTATGAAGCCGTGTATTGTGATCCTCTCAACGGGGTTATCCCTGGGGGGGGCAGAGCAGCAAGCGCTTTACCTGGCACGGGGGTTGCTCGCTAAGGGCTATGCGGTGAAGGTGGTTTCGCTCATTTCTTTGGGGATTTTGGGCAATGAGGCGCTGGCAGACGGGCTCCCGATCTATAGCTTGGAGATGGCTCGAGGGCTGCCCGATCCGCGTGCGATCTTTAAACTCAATCAGTGGCTAAAAGCATGGCAGCCCCAGGTCGTGATTGCTTTTATGGTTCATGCCACTTTACTGGGGCGGCTCTCTCGTCTGTTTCATAAGACGCCGATTCTGGTGTCTTCGATCCGCAATGAAAAGGTAGGCGGTAAGTTAGCGACCTGGCTTTTTAAGCTATCAAATTCGGCGGACGATGCCTGTGTGGTCAACTCTCAAGGCTCGGCTGATGCTTTAAAAGCTCAAGACGTGATGGATGCTAGCAAACTGAAGGTGATTCCCAATAGTTTGCAGAGCAATCTTGTCAATCGTGATCTTGAAAGTCAGACGTGTCTGCGCCGACAGCTGGGTCTCGATGATGACACTTTTGTTTGGCTGGCTGTGGGCCGGCTGGAGCCATCTAAGGACTATCCTAATCTGCTCAATGCCTTGAGTCGTCTGACGGTTGAGAAAGTTCATCTAGTGATTGCAGGGGATGGCACGTTAAGGGAGTCTTTGCAGCAACTGGCAAAAGATCTGGAGGTGTCAGACCAGGTCGCCTTTTTAGGATGGCGACGGGATATTCCTGACCTATTGACCCTGGCGGATGCGTTGGTCTTATCGTCAGCTTGGGAGGGGATGCCCAACGTGCTGATGGAGGCACTATCTTTAGCTCGACCTGTGGTCGCGACGAATGTGGGGGGGGTGCCTGAAGTGGTGCAAGACTGGGATAGTGGCTTTTTGGTCCCGCCCGGTGATGCGAATGCGTTGGCTCAGAAGATGGACCGTTTGATGGGGCTATCTGCG
>JBCCRZ010000323.1:0-6849 GCA_039200855.1 Cyanobacteria bacterium P01_D01_bin.44
CCCCTACGGGCGACGCAAAAATTTGCAAATGCCGCGTTCTGACGCTTGGATAAATGCGGCCAACTCTTGCACCAGGGGTGAATCAAACTGAATTTGTAACTTCTCAACTGCACTGGGCAAACTCAAATCTGACTGAAACAACGTCTGAAACGCCTGCTTTAACGTTTTACGCTCCTGGGCACTGACCCCCGCCCGGCGCAGCCCCACCGCGTTTAACCCCATAATTGTATTGGCGCTGACGCTGCGGGTCATACAAAATGGTGGCACATCTTTTTGGATCGCCGACCCGCCCGACATCATCACCAATCGGCCCACCCGCGTAAACTGGTGTACCAAACAGCCGCCGCTAACAAAGGCGCGATCGCCTACCTCGGCATAGCCTGCAATCAGGGCCCCATTCGCCAAAATCACCCCGTCACCTAGCCTGGCGTTGTGGGCCACATGGCTATTGACCATTAACAGGCAGTCATTGCCCACCACGGTCACCGACCCCAGCTTGGTGCCCCGATGCACGGTGACCCCCTCGCGTAGGACGCAATTATTGCCAATCTGGACATAGGTCTCCGTCGGCTCAAAGGCCAGATCCTGGGGCAAATCACCAATCACAGCCCCAGCATGAACCCGGCAGTGGTGACCGAGTTGAGTATGTCGCAAAATCGTAGCCCGCGGCCCGATAGTACAGCCGCTGCCGATTTTGACCTGGGTATCAATGTAGGCAAACGCCCCCACGTTGACATGGTCCCCCAGCTGGGCACCGGGCTCAATTACAGCTGTTGGATGAATTGTCATACTTTTGAGTCAGTTTTCAGATAGATGCCAATTTAGCTTAAACCTTGGCCACATCCAGACCGGTCGTTTGGCTTAGGAAAAAACTCAAGTTTTCAATCTGGATAGGGTTGATGGCGATTTTACGCTACCAAAAAGGCCACACATTCCACGTGGGCTGTCTGGGGAAAGAAATCCGCAGGCTGCACTTGGGTTAATCGATACCCTGCTGTGCACAGCAGTTTTAGGTCCCGTGCCAGGGTGATGGGATTGCAACTCATGTAGGCAATGCGTTCTGGTCGTAGCTGCAATAGGGCGCTCAGCACCGTTGGGTCACAGCCTTTGCGCGGTGGGTCGAGCACCACAATCTCTGGACGAATGCCCCCCTCAAATAGCTCAGCCAGGGGCATTTCGGCTTTACCCACATAAAAATCGGTATTTTGCAGGCCGTTCAACGCCGCATTTTGCTGGGCCTGGGCCACTGCCTCGGGCTGCGACTCAATGCCAATGCAGTGAGCTGCATGCTGGGCCAGGGCCAGGGTCAGCGTGCCGACACCACAGTACACATCGACGAGGGTTTCTGTGCCCTGCAAATTTAGCGCTGTGATCATCCTCTGCACCAGGCGCTCAGCCTGTACCGTATTGACCTGAAAAAACGTCGCCGGGCGAATCTGAAATCGCAGTCCAACAAAAGTTTCCTCAAGGTAGGGTTGGCCGACTATGCAGTCGGTATGGGGGCCCAAGATGGCGTTGGTTTTGGCGGGGTTGAGGTTCAAACAGACCCCGACGATGTCTGGATAGCTTTCTAGCCACTGTTGGGCCTGAGCCTCAAGGCCGTCCAAGGGCCCGGTACTGACCAGGGTCAACAAAACTTGACCCGTGTGGTGGCCAATCCGCAACGAGAGGTGGCGCAGCTTGCCCCGATGCTTGCTTTCGTCATAGATACTCCAGCCTCGGTCTTGAATATCTTGCTTAAGGTTAGCCAACAGCGGGTTAAGCCGAGGATCTTGCACAGGGCACCGATTAAGATTGATCAGCTGGTGCGACCCTTTGCGGTAGTAGCCTGCCTTGATGGTGCCATCTGAGGCACGGGCCAAAGGATAGGTGGCCTTGTTGCGATAGGCCAGGGGCTCAGCCGCCAACACCGGCTCGACTGCGACATCTGTTAGCCCGCCAATGCGTTGCAGGGCTTCGATAATGTGTTGATGCTTAGCCATCAGCTGGGTTTCGTAGGTCACCTGTTGCCACTGACAGCCGCCGCACTTATCCGCCACGATGCAGGCCGGGCGCACCCGCTGGGAGGAGGGCTCTAATACCTCGAGCAGCTTGCCAAATCCGTGGGAGGGCTTTACTCGGGTTAGTCGCGATCGCACCCGATCACCGGGCACCGTGTCCGCCACAAACACAACCCGATCACCCCACCGACCGACCCCATCCCCACGATTACTCAGATCGTTGATGGTCAACTCCACGGTTTGCCCCTGCTGCCACCCCGCCATTCCTGCTATCCACTGCACAACTGCTCATCCAGTATGACCCAAATGCCTCCTTACCTTCCCCCTTCCCCCTTCCCCACTTTTGTAAACTCTCTTAAAACAATTCTCAGATTGGCCACGATAGCCAGCTATTATCTTGAAGGCGCAATCATTGCGACATGGAAAGGGTTTGTGCTTTCCTTGGCGCTCCTAAACTCGTTAAACTGTTACTAAACTCAAAGTCACCGCATTCATAAAGCTATGTCCGTTGTTAGCCAAGTAATCCTTAATGCAGATGATGAGCTGCGCTATCCTACTAGCGGAGAGCTCAAGAATATCGAAGACTTTTTGAAAACAGGGCTGGGGCGTATGCAAATTGCTCAAACCCTGGCCGAAAATGAAAAGAAAATTGTTGATCAGGCCAGCCGCGAACTGTGGCGTCGTCGCCCTGACTTTATTGCACCCGGTGGCAACGCCTATGGTTCAAAAGAGCGAGCCTTGTGTCTGCGTGACTATGGCTGGTATCTGCGCCTGATCACCTACGGCCTGATTGCCGGTGACAAGGACCCTATCGAAAGCATTGGTCTAGTCGGTGTTAGGGAAATGTACAATGCTCTAGATGTGCCAGTGCCCGGCATGTTAGAGGCAATCCGCTGTCTTAAGGCTGCTTCGCTGGGTCTGCTCTCAGACGCTGAAGCTGCTGAAGCCTCTCCTTATTTTGACTACATCATTCAGGCGATGGCTTAGGCTTCCATAATTCTTAAAGTCCAAAATATGATTTGATGGGGGAGTACATTTGTTTGTGCTCCTCTTCTCATATCGCTTTCAATTCTGGTTATGGTTTCTATCAAGGGCGACCGCTGTTTGTTGGGCAACGTGGTCAAATCAAACTCCCACTGTGACTACGTTGTCCAGCTCAACACAGATACCGACGTGCGATGTCCACCGGGCACTGAAGATTACGGGTTTGGCCAATTTGTCAGCTTAGAAACCCAAGAGCGTCACTGGGCCGTGGGGGTGATCTACGACTCTCAGCTCTTTAACCCCGCCTTTTTGAGCAACGGTCCCCGGCTTACCAGCGAACCTGACCCCATTTTTACCCCCGATCGCATTCAAGATGTTCAAACTTTATTGAGCGTCGTTCTGGTGGGTAGCCTAATGGTCGAAGGCAAACACAAATATGGCCAGCAAGGGATTCCCAAGGTGGTTGTCCCGGTCAATACGCCCGTTTACCACATGCAGCCAGCGGAGATTCACCGATTTCATCTCAGAGCATCAGGGGAGCCTCAGTTTTGCTATTACAGTCACTTAATGCGCTGTGGCGGGCCTTTTGCCGCCCAACTCACCCAGCAGGTCCTGAGTGAGCTAATTGATGACGGGTTATTCTCTGGCCCCGATCAGCGGGCGCTAGAAGTCCTCTGCAAAGAGCTCAGCTGGAAAAACACCATGGGCGCGATGCGCTAATTGTGTGTCTCATACCCATAAATTGTGGTCACACAAATATAAATTGGCTGCCTGACCCAGGTCATCCTATGTGGGCATAAAGCCCCACCAGACAAGCAATAGGTAGGATTGCCCCAAGGTGTGTGACAGTTTCCCTACTGGAAGCGATCCCAATTAGATGTGATCGAGATCATAGGTTTATATGATTTGGATCGTAGGTAAAGATTGACCAATTTCGCATACTGAAAAGGACTCAACTCTAGCCGAGTCATCTACAGGGAACACACAACCAACCGACAGATCTCGCGGGAGTCCTGTCGGTTTTTTTTATTTAAACCACATTGAATAGATGCATTGCGACCGCCGATTGGCGTAACTGTCTGGAATTGGGTAGCTGGTAGCGGGAATTGGTTGAAGGATAGCGGGAATTGGGAATTGAGTAGAGGGTAGAATTGTTCCTGTTCTACTCTTCCTCATCGGTTCTATGGTTGCGTCCTCATCTTCGGCTCCCTTTTCGCAAGCTGACATTGACTCCGAGGGGCTCAAGCCAGGTGAATACGAAGAAATTGTGCGGCGGCTAGGTCGTCATCCCAACCGGGCCGAGCTAGGTATGTTCGGGGTGATGTGGTCTGAGCATTGCTGCTATAAAAATTCGCGCCCGTTGCTCACGCAGTTTCCAACGGAGGGAGTACGCATTTTAGTAGGGCCTGGGGAAAATGCCGGTGTGGTGGATGCAGGCAACGGCATTCGGGTCGCGTTTAAGATTGAGTCTCACAATCACCCGTCTGCGGTGGAGCCGTTTCAAGGGGCGGCAACCGGGGTGGGCGGCATTTTGCGAGATATTTTTACGATGGGGGCCCGGCCCGTGGCGGTGCTCAATGCACTGCGCTTTGGCAGCCTGGATGATCCTAAAACCCGTCGGATTTTTACTGGAGTGGTCTCCGGCATTGCCCACTATGGCAACTGTTTTGGGGTGCCCACGGTGGGGGGCGAAATTTATTTCGATCAGGCCTATAGCGGTAATCCCTTGGTCAATGCCATGGCCATCGGCGTGATGGAAACGTCAGAAATCGTTAAGTCAGGGGCGGCAGGCCTCGGCAACCCGGTGCTTTACGTGGGCTCCACCACCGGGCGTGATGGTATGGGAGGAGCCAGTTTTGCCAGTGCTGAGCTGAGTGACGAGTCAGAGGCCGACCGTCCGGCGGTGCAGGTGGGCGACCCGTTTTTAGAAAAGTCCCTGGTAGAGGCCTGCCTGGAAGCGTTTAAAACCGGTGCGGTGGTCGCAGCCCAGGATATGGGGGCGGCAGGTATCACCTGCTCCACCGCAGAGATGGCGGCTAAGGGCGGGGTGGGCATTGAGCTTGACCTGGATAAAATCCCGGTGCGAGAGACTGGCATGGTGCCCTATGAGTATCTGCTCTCAGAATCCCAGGAACGAATGCTGTTTGTGGGCCAGGCTGGACGTGAACAGGAATTGATCGACATTTTTGAGCGCTGGGGGCTGCACGCGGTGGTGGCCGGGCAGGTGATTGCCGAGCCCATCGTACGGATTTTGTTTCAAGGGGGGACTGCAGCTGAGATACCGGCAACGGCGCTGTCTGATAACACCCCCATCTATGAGCGAGAGGTGCTGGCTGAGGCCCCTGACTATGCACAGCGAGCTTGGGCCTGGCAAGAGGGCCAGCTGGTCCCTTGTTCAGCCTCAGGGATAGCTGGTCGAGATTGGAACCAGATTGTGTTGCAGTTGTTGGGGACACCGACTATTGCGTCAAAGCAGTGGGTCTATCGCCAGTATGACCATCAAGTCCAAAACAATACGGTGCTGTTGCCGGGGGGCGCTGATGCGGCGGTAATTCGGCTGCGGCCTTTAGAGTCGGGGACTTCAGCTACTCCTGCTGCTAATTCTGGGCTGGCGGCGACCACGGACTGCAACCCTCGTTATGTTTATCTCAACCCCTACGAAGGGGGGATGGCCGCCGTGGCAGAGGCTGCCCGTAACCTGAGCTGTGTCGGGGCAGAGCCCCTGGCGGTGACCGATAATCTAAATTTTGGTAGCCCTGAGAAACCAGTGGGCTACTGGCAGTTGGCTGAGGCCTGCCGCGGGCTAGCGGATGGCTGCCGGGCTTTTGCGACCCCGGTGACCGGCGGTAACGTATCGCTCTACAACGAAACCTTGGACAGTGACGGTAATCCTCAGCCGATTTGGCCCACGCCAGTGGTGGGGATGGTGGGGATGATTCCAGATCTTGAGAAAATCTGCGGTCAGGGGTGGCAAACCGAGGGCGATTGCATCTATCTGCTAGGACTCCCCCTGGGCCAAACTGGCGAAGGCAATGTCACCCTAGGCGGGTCAGAATATCTGGCGACGGTACATGGGATGGTGACGGGTAAGCCCCCAAAAATCAATGCAGACCTCGAAACAAGCGTTCAGGCTGTCTGTCGCCACGGTATTCGTCAGGGCTGGGTGCGCTCGGCCCATGACTGTAGTGAGGGGGGCGTTGCGATCGCACTCGCCGAAGCCTGTATCAGTGGCCAAAAAGGAGCCCATCTGACGCTGCCAGTAAATAGCTCAGTCCGCTGGGATACCCTGCTGTTTGGCGAGGGCGGTGCCCGCATCGTGGTGTCTGTAGACGCAGCCCAAATGGCTGACTGGGAGCGCTACTTAGCTGAACATTTACCCAATGCCTGGCAGCACTTAGGCCAGGTTGGGGCGGTGGATGCCCCGCTCGTTGTAACCCCATCAGACGTCTCCCCGTCACCTCAACAGCCGGTTATAGAACTCTCGCTAGCCACTATGTCCGATATCTGGCGCTATGCCATTGAGCGCGCCCTGGCTGCTTAACCCCCTGTTAACCTACCCATCGCCTGCTAACGTATAAAAGATTGATTAAAAGGACCTATCCCTTTTGCTTGATTTGATGGAGCCACTTGATGGAGGCCATCCTGATTCCGGCCTACCAATGCTAGGATCGAGAGGGGATTAAGGAACGATTAAATCGCCGCCCCGGTCTTGCGACTTACGTACGACTCAGTCAGATATCAACCGATTAAGTAGAGTTTTCTATGGGCAACCTGCTCAAGTAGCTTGCCGATAGGGTGCCAATGGTTCTTTTTGCCGTCATTTGGAGCTTTAAGCCAGCAACATGTCCCAGCCTGTTTCTTTGCC
>JBCCRZ010000324.1:0-6849 GCA_039200855.1 Cyanobacteria bacterium P01_D01_bin.44
CGCCTTTCGCCCTTCTGCAAACATCCCCAATCAACACACCCTAATACGCCCTCTATCTCCGCTAACTTCTCCGGTGCCAGACGCTTTGCATATTGCACTAACACCTCAAGTTCGTCGGCTACAAAGCTGGGTTCAGGGCTGGGGAGAGCCATCTCCATGGGGACTTCGTAGACGAGGTGAGATCGCACCAATGCCCCATCATCGTGCTCGGGGCTGATCAGTCGAATCGCAATGTTGAACGTATCCCCTACAGCCACGGAGGGACTCAAACAAATACGAGTGAAAAAGTCGAAGAGATCCCCTACCTGGACAAGTTGACCATCTACAAAAACCTGAGCTTCTTCCGCCCACCAGGTCAGAGCGATACGCAGCGTCAGTCCGTCTAGGGGATATCCGTGCAAAGTGTCTGGCACGGTCACTGACTGATGAAGCCAAAGCACTTCCTCACCTCGGGGCCAGGCGATATGCTGGCGATCGTTGAGGGGGGCTGCTAGCCAGCTTTGGGGCATATCTGTCTGAAAGACCATGTCTTCGGGACAATCCTCCTGATACCATCGCCAGGTTGATTGGATATCGCGCTGACTGCACTGGCGCAATCGCTGAATAGCTTGGGTCAAAGGTGAAAGGGAAGTCGTGGAGGCCATATCTTCGGCTATGATTGCATCAGAGTCATGGATGGGCTATGTCGTCGTCTCGCCCTTACGAGAGTAAAGTTCTCAGGTTTTTTCTAAGTCAGTTTCAGCAGGGGCTAGAACGACATCGCCGCGCAATGCGCCAAGCTCAGAATACCGCTGCCTGGGGTCTGCGGGTGGCCCTATCGCCTATCCAAAACCTCGCCAAGATGGCAGGGCGGCAAATAGGCACGGCAGGTACACACGATTTACCACTGCTGGGCTGGTTTCGTAAAAACAACGAACCGCCGGGAACGGAACTTAAACCCTCACCGAAGCCGTCTCCATCGGCGGAACTAAACCCCTCTCAGCCCAAGAAATTTAGTGTCTCTGGGCTCATCAAAGCCTCTGTAAATTTCTTAGCTCCCCTTTTCAAAGGAGACAAGAGGAAACCTCAATCCGCAGAGCTATTGACCGCTCGTCCCAAGGCAATCTCAAAAAGAGGGAGACTCACGCCAACAACCTCGAGCGCATTATTAGAGCCTCCTATTGCTGAACTGCTTGAAGCTATCCAGCATTGGCTACTGCCTGAGCAACGGTCACAACTCGGTCATTTCCCAACCGACCTGGAGTTACAACTGCCAACGGCAACAAGGCGACCAACGGGGAGGTTAGTCTCGCCAACAGCCACCTCTCTGGACATCAAATCTGCGATCGCACTGCAGGGCATTGCATCGGATTTAACCACCCGAGCATTGATATTGATCGATCTCGATAACACCCCTTTAGATCTGCTCACCCAGCCGCAACAGGCCGTGCTCAAGCATCAGATTTCAATCCTGATGGATGCCTATTGGCAATATCGCACTCGGGTCCCCAGCCTCCGTGAACGAATCGCGGCGCGATTGCCCGCTCGATGGCAGCCAGCGTTGCTCGGGGAGCAACCCGCCCCCGCAGAGCAGTGGCACACTCACTTACAGCAGATCTTGACAGGTCCCTCGATCAATCAGACGAGTTTGTCCGCTTCAACCATCTGGACATCGTCTCTAGACACGCCTCAACCTCAGACAGCAACCGATACTTTATCAGTATTTACATCGACTCGTGCTCAGGTCCCGCAAGGGTCTAAATCATCAATCACCCTAGACAAAACCACAGTGAACTCCTCTACGACGACGCAAACAGCGCCCGACGTCTTATCCACCTATGCCAGCGTCATCGGATATGTCGAACATCCCCTCGAAAAATTGCTGCGCTGGATTGACCAAGGGTTGACCTGGCTAGAAAACCTCTGGTCAAAGCTGCGCAGCTGGTATCGACTCACCTTTTGATAGCCATCGATAGCTCGATGCCGCTAAAACGCTGATTCATGGCAGCTTGCACAGCCAAACCCAGGCGTTGCAAATAAGGCTCCTCGAGCATTTCACCATGGGGGCTATCTACGGGATGAATCAGAAATCGATCGTCCGTGACCAACTGGTCCCATCCAAACAGCAGGTCTGAAATCTGGCCCACCGACTCAGGCTGTGTGCGAAACGACGCTAAGCGGCCTGGACGATGCTTGGGCACATAGCTATGCTGCGTGGTTAAAAAGAAATCGATCTGGCCGCTATAGAGTTTGGGAATGTAGGCGGCTTGGGCGCGTAAAAAGATCTCAAAAAAGCGATCTTTAATCAATGTTTGCTGAGCCGTGAGTTGGACATCTTGCTGCTGTCGAGACGGCTGCTGCGGAGACGGCTGCTGCGGAGACGGTTGTAAATCCGCCTGATGACTCTGCGGCTTAGAAGGTGAGGCTAAGATAGCAGGCTTCTTAATACCCAACTTCGAGAGAATCGACCTGGTCAGCTTACTTGCATACTGCCCAACGTAGGCTAGCTGACCAGATAAATCCAGTTTGCGCAGCTCACACCAGTGGTGTTTGAGCGAGATAGATAGACGCCACAGATAGTAGCGCCCTGTAAATACGTAATAGGACCTATCCCATTTGGCATGTCGATAGGCAGGCTTATGAAAATAGTGCCGGGCTCGATTCGTGAAATGGTTCTCAATTTGGGGATGGGGTGTATCAAATAGGCCTAAAAAGGCTACAGTGTCACCCTGGGCAACCAGCTGCTGAGCTATTTCAAAGGCCACAATGCCCCCTGCACACTGCCCCGCCACAGAGTAAGGGCCGGCTGGCTGATTTTGCTTGATAGCTCTGACATATTCTGCGGCCATGGCTTCCACCGTCGGCAGGGGCAGTTGCTCACCATCTAGCCCGACACCGCGCAGCGTATACAACGGCTGATCGTCATCCAAATGTTGGACGATGCTAGCCATGCCTAAAACATCCCCATAGCCGCCATGCACTAGATAAAGAGGGGACTTGCGCCCTGAGGCCCTGACCGTTACCAGTGGGCTCCAAGCGTCGGCAAGGGCTTGATTCACCCCTTGACCAGCCCCCTGATCAACGCCCCGATCAATCACACCGGCGAGGGCTGCCAGGGTGGGTGCCTCAATCAGAGTGGTAATCGGCAACCGTACGCCAAAGGCGGATTCAATGCGGGTAAAGAGCGTCACCGCTAATAACGATGTCCCTCCCAAATCGAAAAAGTTGTCCTTCAGTCCAACCCGTTCGAGTCGAATCACCTCAGCCCAGATTTCACTCAGCGTTTTCTCGGTCGCTGTGCGCGGCTGCTCCCATTCGCCCAGGCGACGACACCGTCGGGTCTGGGCAACGATGGCATTGAAAATCTGAGACGGGGCCTGCAGCTCGCGGGCGATGTGATTCCAAAGGACTGACTGGCTTGTGTGGGAAAGCATTACATCGGCAGCATCGGACACGCTAGCGTCCTCTCGTAACACAGGCTTGGCGGACGAGCCGGGCGTAGAGGTGTTTAGCTCAGCAAGAGGCTGAAAGGTTAACTCTTGGGCAACCTGGGTCGGCAGAACATATCGACTGCCCTCTGCTGGACTGCCCTCTGCTGAACTGCCCTCTGCTTCAGCGTTCTTTAGGTCTGCGTGGCAATCGGGTTGACCGATGTGGTTGAGAAAATTAGCAATCGGCAGATTTTTGGGGGTGGGCTGATAGTTGAGCGTGACGGTACTCAAACCCTGCTCAGCTGCGATCTCAGCCAAACTATTGACCATTCGATGTTCGACCCCGCGACCCAACACCCGACAGCTCAGCAAAAAGGTATCGACTGCTAACGTCTTGCCCTGGGGTTGAAACAACATCACCCCCACCAGACCATAATCACCAAACCGATCTTTGACGGTTACCGCTCTACAGCCGTAACCCTGAGCCTCGCACAGTTGCTGAATCTCGGCCTCACTGCGCCGACGGGTGGTGGCATTAAACTGATTGGTCCGCTGGGTGAGCTGAGCCACTCGCGGCATTTGCTCAAGCGACGGCGACACCACTTGAATATCCAACGCCAGTCCTTCGATGAAAGCATTAAAGTCGAGGGCGTCTTGTTCAAACTGGCTGCGCTCCCTGTTTTGCCGATAGAGCAGGGTCCGCTGCTGATCAGCCTCAGTCACTTTGAGCGTGTCAAAAGGCCAAACATGATTGAGAAATGCGGGAATGTGTTCAGGATCAGCGGGCAGCTCCAGGGTCAGCACCTCTGGGCAAAGCGCCTGTACCTCTGAGCATTCAACCGGGTTGTCGTCGATAAAAATAAAGCTGTCGAGTCCTAGATTCAATTCGTCAGCTAGCGATCGCAAGTTTTCTGCCTTAGAGTCCCAATTGATCCGCCAGGCAACGATGTGATCTTGGCTTAACAGCATATCGTCTCGCTGCTCAAACACCTGCCAGACCGCATCTTCATCATTCTTGCTACACAGGCACAGCAGCAGCCCCGCCTCGCTACAGCGCACCATAAACGACTGCAGCGCCTGAAAAGGTGCGTCCACGGAGACCCCCAGCGGCCCATCTTCGCCGCAGATGCCTCGCCACAGGGTGCGATCGCAATCGAGGGCAATCACCTTGTAGGGCGGCCGCCGGAGGGCATAAATCTTACGAGCCAGGGCAGTCCCCAGCGCAGCAAAGGCCAGGTCAGTGTAGGGAATATGGCCCCTGCGATCGCGATTTTCGTCATAAAAATCGCTGACCGGATACTGTAAAAAAATCTCCGTCGAGCGCATCAGGTACACTCCCTGCATCGGACTCAGCGCCTCAGCAATGGCCTGCTCCAATCGTCCGTACAGTTCACACTGCGCCAGCGCCGGATTAGCCGGACAAAAAGCAATCAAATAGGGCGTAGAAGATCGACGACGGGCGCTGTCCATCGCCCCAATAAAGTCCTGAGTGCTACGCTCCAGTGATGTCTTTAACTTGTCCACCTCGGACTCTAGCGAGGCATCGGCTGACAGTTGAAAACGTGCCCAGTCTTCAATCCGGATCAAGAGCAGGTTGATACCTGTCTGGTTTTGTGACATCAGACTGGTCGGAGCAAGGAGTTGTTGAAATACCTGGCTGTAGCCAGCAAATGCAACCGACAATTCTAGGTCAAACTGACTTAACCAAAATTCCAGGATTTCTTGAAGGGGCTCTGCCGTGAAGGTAGCTGCGATCGTCAGGTTTGTTGTTTGGAGAGCGGTCTCATTTTTAGCAGCAATCGATTTAAAAGCGGTTTGAATCATGGCTCATTAGAGGTGAAAATGCACCCGATGTATTCTAAGTAAATACGCCTGAGTCCCTAAAGCAAACTGTCTTGTCAGCAAAAAGCTAGACAAGTCGCCTCAGACAACTTGACCACAGGCAAAAACACAACCCGTTTCTCTTTAGCCGAAAATCAAAATAACTTGATACACACTTGATTACATCTTAGTGCAATCATCAGAATAATTTGCGTGTATCCACGTACAATTTCGATTTTCTAAGTAGCTGACTATAGAGTGTTTCAAATACTTTCTATTATTAGTAGAAAAACGCGTGGGAAAGCTGATTCTGTATGGATATAACAACCGTTCAGAGGGTCATCCCATTATTTTTTCCAGGAGAGTATTTAGCCAAATTTGTTACCGCCACCTTTAATCATGCCTGGCATACTCCATTCAATCTCTTACCGTTAAATGAAAATGTAGCGTGCCGTCATCGTGCCAATCGCTGCTAACTCTGGTTTAGAATAAAGCCGTTAATTCACACCAGTTAGGGTGAGTGATATGTCGGCCAGACGCTATGCCATCATCGGAACTGGAGCCATTGGCGGCTACTATGGTGCGCGGCTGCAGCAAGCAGGCTGTGAGGTGCATTTTTTGCTGCGCAGCGATTATGAGCATGTTTGCCAGCAGGGTCTAGTGGTGGAATCTGTGACAGGAGATTTTACCTTGCCGACGGTCAATGCCTATACAGATCCGAGTCAAATGCCCCCCGTTGATGTGGTCATTGTCGCGCTAAAGGCCACCCAAAATCATCTTTTACCTAAGCTACTTTCCGCCTTCGATGATCAGACGGTGGTGCTAACGCTACAAAATGGGCTAGGTATCGAAGCCGAGATTGCTCAGTGGGTAAAGCCCGATCAGATTCTCAGCGGGCTGTGTTTCATTTGCTCTAATAAGGTTGGACCTGGCCACATTCGCCACCTTGATTTTGGCAAGATATTGCTAG
This sequence comes from Cyanobacteria bacterium P01_D01_bin.44, assembly GCA_039200855.1. Taxonomy (GTDB): domain Bacteria; phylum Cyanobacteriota; class Cyanobacteriia; order Phormidesmidales; family Phormidesmidaceae; genus SIO4C1. Next base: position 6,202 of record JBCCRZ010000324.1, read on the forward strand.
GAGCCTACAGTGTAACCCAACAACCCCGAGGGATTACTGCCCCAATGCGTGCAATCGCAGCCGACTTTTCCCAGGCCCGCATCCCGGTCGAACTCACCGACGACCTGTTCATAGCTCGCTGGCGAAAACTCGTGTGGAATATCCCCTTCAACGGCTTGTCGGTCGTGCTAAATGCCACAACGGCTGAAATGATGGCTGATCAGAATTTGAGAACTAAAATCGAAACCCTCATGACTGAGGTCATCAATACGGCAAACACATTGGGTGAAAAACTCTCTGGAGACTCCCATCGAGCCATCCCCCAATCCTTTATCGCAGAACTCATGGCTCACACAGCCCGGATGAAGCCTTACTGTACCAGCATGAAAATCGACTACAACGAAGGCCGTTCCTTGGAAGTCGAGGCTATTCTCGGGAATCCTGTCCGCGCCGCTGCCGAAATCGGCGCTGCGGTTCCCCAGATGGAAACACTCTATCAACAAGTGAAAGGCCTGGCTGAGAAAGCAGCCAATAGCTAGTTAACCACTCGTTAGTCACTCGCTAATCAACGAATGAGTCAGCGTCAGTGCGATCGCAAATCGCCTGATTGAGTTTCTGTGCCAACAGCTCAATATACGGGGCACTCAACATATCTTCGTGGCGACTCTC
>JBCCRZ010000325.1:0-6848 GCA_039200855.1 Cyanobacteria bacterium P01_D01_bin.44
CGGGCCTCAATCCCCTGGATGACGGCGCTGAAAAGAATGGCGGCGTAGAAGTTAAGGTCAGTCCACACCAGAAATTCTGGGCCAAACCCTGGCCCTAGCTTGGCATAGAAGGGCAACCAGGCCAGCAGCGCATCGATGCCTGCTCCGAGTAATCCAAAGGGATTGGGAATCAGGCGGGAGAGGTCGGCCCCATCCTCGACCCCGGGTTTGGGCACAAATCGAATCTCGGCAGCGGGGCGCTCATCTTGGCGGGGCATGACTGAGTAGAGGGATTCAACGCTGAGACCAAAACTGGCGGCAGCGGCAATATATAAGGCATATTTAGCCCCACCGGAGGGGTTTGTCGTCCAGGCGATGGCCTTGGCCACCCACTCGGCGGGGGCAAACAGATAGGCACCAATCGGGCGGCGCTTAACCCGACTGCCCCATTGTTTAGTGGCCGGGGTGCTCCCTTCAGGGGAGGGGAGATAGGTGCGGTAGTAGTTTTTGGGCGTATTCGCAGTCATGGTTTGACCCTCAGTCGGTAATAGTGTTGTAGGTGCATAGGTCTACCCGGTTGAGCTCTGGGCGCTCATCAATGGTCACCAGCTGGCCGTGCTTGGCAGCTCCGACCAGCCGGTCGCCCTCGAATAAGGGCACCCACTCAGGTCCGGCATAGGGCATCTCGTTGAGGTTAAGGCCCCAGGCCAGAATGTCCTGGCGTCGGCTACCGGCCTCAGTGCGCAGGCTGACCAGCTGGCGTCCGCAATCGTCTTGGCCCAGACGGGCCTCGGCGTAGGCATCGGAAATCGCCTTGTCGGTTTCAACCCGACGCAGCTGCTGAGTGCGTCGGTGGGATTCCCTTAGGGCATTGGCCTTATCGGCATCCCATACGGCGATGGTGTTGGAAGTCCCGGCCCAGCCAATCAGGGTACAGCCTATAAGCAACCCCAGGCAGGCCATTTGGGTATAGAAGCTATGGCGACGACGAATCAGCATAGGAGAAAAGGCGAAAGGCAAAAGGTGCTAGCGTAGCCATGCCCCTTGGGCTATAAGGCGAAAGGCGAAATAGGCAGCCATTGTGTAGGCAGAATAGGCAGGTAGGCGAGAACACACTGAAATACCATAGGCACGTTCTGCCTACTCTGCCTTTGAGTTGCCTAATAGGCCGCCTGCTCGACTGCCTGTTGGGCTGCCTACAAGCTCCGCTGGTGTGACAGTTTGGGTGGAATAGCCAAGAATTGCGATCGCAACGCCACAAAACAGCGCGATCGCAACCCCAGCCGCCACCAGTCCTGATTGCTCACGGGCTTTTAGTTGGTAGAGCCGCTGCCGGATGGCAAAAAAAGGGCGTCTACATCGACAGCAGGCAGGGCTTTGCCAAAATTGGGCACCGTAAAGGCTCCAAATTGGAAGCGTTTGGGCTGGACCGGGGTTAAGCGGCTCACCAGGGCATGCTCAAAATAGGTGCCGTCAATGAGGTCTTGGACAGCTGGGGTGGCCGCCTCGGCTAAGGCGTCAAACTCTTGTCGGGCCGTAACGACCGAGGTTTTGAGGCTTTTTGCCTGCTGGGTGGCGGCATTGTTGATGCCAGTCGCCAGTGCGCCGGGTTGAGCGCTCGCAGTGGCTTTAGCCTTTGAACGCTGGCTAAAGCCCTGGCCTCGGGTCTTTGAGGGGCCATTGACATCTTGCTTGAGTTGCTCAAGCTGCTGGGTGCTGACTTGCATGATTTTGTTCCTCCGTGAGTTGGATTAAGTACTGTTTGAACTTTTTGGCCGCAGTGCCCCGCTTGCAGATGCGCCGAAAGGCCAGCCAGGTCACCAACATCGATAGGTCATTGGCGGTATAGGTGGCTTTGTAGATGCCGCTGGCCCGCAGACGGCACACGTCTTTGATCCAGTCATAGAGAGTCGTTGAGGCGATGGGTTGGTTCGTCATCGACGCCAGCTTCTCCCGGAGTGACTCAAACGAATACTCGTCAGAAACCGGAATCGTAATGGTGATGGTCTCAAAGGTTTTCATAGGATGCCTGCGGAATTTAGGACCCGCAAAAATCGCTGAAAGCTTTGTCAGCAATCGGATGCGATCGCGCTGCGATCGCATCCGAGTCGGATCAATCGGGCTAAAAATGAGCTGCCTGGGTGACAGCAAAATAGGGTCGGGAGTCTAGGCAGACTCGGCCAGCTCAGTTGTCATAGAGGCTGGATCGCCTACCAAAGTAAGAGAAAGCTGCTGATCGGCCCGCTCACCATTGAGATCGATCAGGAGGGCTAGACGGCTACTGAGCAGCGCGGCGGTGTCGGATAGGGTTATGTGGACCCGCTGCCAAAATTCAGCGACTTCCGGGCTTCGGCAAGCCTCAGCACAGACTTCAATGACCTCGTTAAGCCCGACCAGTGCGGATAATTCCGCTTCCCAGCATGAAGATTCTTGGGGGCCGATGTAGGCCAGATCCAGGGCAATTAGGTTGCATGCGATCGCATCTAGATCTGGAATGGATTGATTAGGGTGCATAATTTTAGAGTTCCTTTCTACGGGACATAAAGCGGCTTGCAGGCTTTCCACGGCAGAGCAAGTCGCTTTTACATGAATAATGAACTTATAACATAAATAGTTCAACAATATCCTATATGGTTCAAATAAAACTTAGAATACTCATTAATGGCATTATTTGAGAGGATATGATCGTCGCCGCAGATATGAGTCAGCAAATTAGGCTGAGTTACATACACGTTGAAGATGAAGTCTGGAACAAATTCGAGTTAGCTTGCGATCGCTTAGGATGGCAGTCCAAAAATTTGCTACAGCAAATCGTTCATTCCTTTTTTGCTAGGCATCGTGACTATTACTGCAGAGCAGCTATAGCAGATGCCAAGGCTAGAGAAATGACTGAGCAGCCATATTACGAAACCCTCAAGGGAGGATCCGAGGAAGATTTGAACCGCTACATCGGCCAACGCCCTAATTTTGGTCCTAGTCCATTAGCGACTGTTCCTGACCCAATAGCCAATAAGGAAACAAGGCGACGCTACAATCTTTTGACACTAGGCGATTTTAATTATGTACTCCTTAAAGTAGCCATGATTGTGGAGCGAGCGAGTATAGTCGAGTTGACCTCAAGGATTACGCTTTGGCACTTTAACGAATATTGGGAGAAGTTATATCTTCCTCAAATACAACACGATGAACAAAGGCGCTTTCTATTGGAGAAGTAAACCATGACTACACAAACCCCAGCTAAACCTGCCCCACAATTCAGTGCTGAATATATTCAAGAGGCCATAGACGCTATCCTTGAGACGCTAGGGCAACCTGCTACCCCTTCACAAACTGAGGCCTTATTAGCATTCAATTCACGTGACGATAAATCCGTTCGTGTCCTAGCGGCCAGCCATCTGGACGACAACTTTATTAAGGCTTTGGGCTACTTGATTAGCGCACCCAAGCTACTGCCCACAACGCCCGTCATTTTGTCTGAGGCGGCGAGATCAGCAGCAGACCATGTGCGCGATCGCACACTAGCAACCCTCAGCGACATCCTTGAAAAATCGCTGAGGTCTTGAAACTTCAGCAGGCATAGCTTCCTTATCTTAAGAATTTTAGAAAGCCAGAGTGCGATCTCACCTATTCCTCAAGTTCCTAAAATCAATGAACCTACAATTGACCTAGGTCATCATTGAATCCGTCCCTTATGTCTGCAAAAGATGTCTTTCATGAAGTTGTGAAACGTGCTCTACAAAAAAACGACTGGCAAATAACCCATGATCCTTTTGCGCTAAAAGTAGGGCCTGTAGAAATGGCCATTGATCTAGGTGCAGAAAGACTGGTGGCCGCGGAACGGGAAGGTGAAAAAATAGCAGTCGAAATTAAAAGCTTTTTGATAGGCGCATCAGCCATATCTGAATTTCATACTGCGCTTGGGCAATTCATTAATTACCGGGCAGCTTTAAAGCTGAAAGAACCTGATAGAAGTCTTTATCTGGCATTACCTGACAGAATTTTTGATACCTTTTTCCAACTAGAGTTTCCTAAAACCATGCTGGAAGAAAACCAAGTCAAACTCATTGTTTATGATGCTAAACAGGAGGTGATTGTGCTATGGAAAAACTAGAGCGATATCGTCAACTTGTCCAAGATATGCTCCTGGAGAGAGGCAAAATCAAACTTGCCCATGGTGATATCGATACCGAAGTTGTTTTTGACAAAGAGCGCGACCATTATCAAATCGTCCATGTAGGCTGGGATCGAGGGCAATTTATTTATGGATGTGCCATCCACATTGATATTAAAGACGGCAAAATCTGGCTGCAATGGAACAGCACAGAAGATGATCTGGCGAAAGAACTGGTTGAGGCAGGGGTACCCAAGACGGATATCGTCTTAGGGTTACAGCCACCTGATTTGCGAGAGTTTACAGAATACGCGGTCGGCTAGATAGTGTGAAGCCTCCTATCGAGCGTACCAATACCCCCAGGAATATTTTCGATTCTTGGGCTCACACATTGCCAGTTGCGTTAATCACCTCATCAGCGGCCTCAGAACTCCTGCCATTGCCGAATCGGCTATTCGTAGTACTGGCATTGCCCTGATCGCAGACAATGAGGCAAAGGCCAAAAACGCTTCCCAAACCTAATATGCGGAACGTATTGTCTAAGGCTCTCCAGTTAGAATAGAATAACGCCCAATCAACACAGATAGCCCAAGCCCAATGCAACCCCTGCTCAATTGCAGATATTGGCCAAATAAGCATTGCTGAGCAGATACAACTTGCTAAAGATCTCTGGGACAGATCCTTTCGACCCCTGAGGCGTTGCCTGTCACGGATGCACAAAAACAGGAACTCGATCATCGGCTAGACAATTATCATCAAATCCCAGAGGCGGGCTCCAGTTGGCACAATGTAAAATTAACCCGCTTGACAGAGGGCTAACCATGCAAAACCTGAGTCGCATTACTCTAGACCCAGAAGTGATGGGGGGTAAGCCTTGTATTCGAGGGTTACGGGTTACAGTAGGTGCCATTCTAAACTTAATGGCTGCAGGACGCACCACAGAGGAAATTTTGGAAGCTTATCCTTATCTAGAACTCGATGACCTGAAAGAATCATTGGCTTATGCTGCCTGGCGGGTGGATGAGATCGAGGTCCCTTTGCAGTCTGCATGAAAATTTTGATTGATATGAATCTTTCCCCAACCTGGGTGGAGTTCTTTGCAGACGATGAAACTGAAGCGGTGTATTGGTCAGTCGTAGGGGATCCTCGAGCTAGCGATCGCACTCTTATGCAATGGGCTAGTGAGTGCCCCCAAACTGTTGCCCGCAACGCCTGTCATTTTGTCTGAGGCCGCCCGATTAGCAGTCGATCATGTGCGAGATCGCACGATAGCAAACCTCAGCACCATCCTCGCAAAATCGCTGAATGCCTGAAACTTCAGGAGGCATAGCTCACCTGTTTGAAGGATCTTAGAAAGCCAGGGTGCGATCTCAATCATTCTATTCGTGTCACTTCATTGGATTTTCGTTTAAGGTAACACGAATAATTTAGGAGTGATCACCTGAAATGCACCTCTTCTAGCTAATCTACCCAGTCGCCTCAGCTATCGGTCTCAATATCCCTTACATCCTGGGTTTGAGGCGTCTGCGGCTGATAAATTGTTTGCAGCTCTTCTAGACGCTTGGCCACCTTTAACCCCTCTTGCAATGCCTTGAGCAGGTCTACATCCTCTAACTTGGAAATCTCAGGTAATAGCCGCAACCCTTCTGCCCCAAATTTGAGTTCCAGTCCAAGTTCGATGGCAGATAGTAACCCCTCTCGTAACCCTTCCTGAAGCCCTTCTTGACGACCTGTCTCGAGCCCTTCTTGAAGGCCTTGCTGCCTGGCTATACGCTCCAGACTCAACACGTAAGGCATTTGCTTCTGCTCCTGGTAAGTCATTATTTCTTTCCAGAATTCCTGATCCAGGTCCTCTGGCAAAATTAACAGCCAATCAATAAACCGTAGTAAATCTATTATGGCCTGTCGCTCATACAGGTTTTGTTGGGGCTATCAAGCTTCCGACAAAACCTGTATTGCTGTCTAAGCTGGCAGAATCTATTGGAGGGACTGGGGGCAAAGTGAAATCGTTCGTAGTGTAATTTTTTGTGTAATAAATGAATTGTAAATCAATTCTCGTCGTTCTTCGTTGTTTTGCTAGTTACCGGCTGAGAATTGGTGGGGGGTATTTTTCCAGTTAGCCTTTCTAAAGTTTATCGTTCCCATCTATCAAATCTGCACTGCGTCCGCTAACCGTTCACTCAACAACGTATACCTCCCCTTCGCTCTCACCTGCCTAACCGCTAACCCAATCGCCTTCTTCGGCCCTACCAAAATCGCCAGCCGCTTCGCCCGAGTCAACCCCGTATACAACAGATTCCGACTCAGCATCAGATAGTGCTGCATATACATCGGCACTATCACCACCGGATACTCCGACCCCTGACTCTTGTGAATCGTCACCGCCCAGGCCAGCGTAATCTCATTCAAATCAGCCCGATCATAGGTGACACTGCGCCCCTCAAACTGCACTGTCACCTCCTGCTCCTCCAGGTCAATGCCCGTAATCGTTCCCAGGTCCCCATTAAACACATCCCGGTTATAGTCATTCACCTGCTGAATCACCCGGTCCCCTACCCGCAACGTCAGGCTCCCCCGACTGATCTCAGCCCGGTCTGGCCCAGGCGGATTCAGCAACCCCTGCAGCACCTGATTCAGATTGCGAGTTCCCACCTCCCCCCGCGTCATCGGACACAGCACCTGCACATCCCGCACCGCCTCAAATCCTAGAGCCGGAATCAGCTCTCGAATCACATCCTGAATCCCCTGCACCCCATCC
>JBCCRZ010000326.1:0-6844 GCA_039200855.1 Cyanobacteria bacterium P01_D01_bin.44
GACTTCCTATTGCCTCCGTAACTCCCTTGTGTTAAGCTACTGGCAATTTAAGTTTATTAACGAGGTCTATATTCGTTTAACCTTTCAAACTATTTAACTGTCTAGGTTCTGGCGCTTTCAGTAAAGTCGGTTATTAACCCGGCCCCCTTCAGCGCTTTACTAATATAGCGAAGTAACTCGAATTGAGTCAACCATTTTCGAGAAATATTTTTTCTGCGGCTAAAATCCTTACGCACCAGCGGTTTTAACGCTTCACAATCGTTCATGCACGGGTGATCGTCTGCTTCTCCCCTGTCTTTTTTCTTCATATTGCCTGGGTCTTTGACCGTAAGTTGGGTTTTCCCTCTTAGTGATCCAAATGTTATGGACATTTTTTGCTTCTCTGCGAATATATCAATATCATTCTTTGCACACCGTTTTTAGGCGGCCCTATCAAGCGGCGTTCTCAAAAAGCAGGTGCCCAAGGGTTATGAAACGGTTTTAGTATTGAGAAGCACATTTTTGGATACTTAAAGAGGACTGCCGGTGGATTTTCAGTCAGTCATTGCTAAGCTGCATGAGTTTTGGTCAGACGAAGGTTGCCTGATCGTTCAACCCTATGACACAGAAAAAGGGGCCGGCACAAAGAGCCCCCATACATTTCTGAGGGCGATTGGTCCAGAGCCCTGGGCGGTGGCCTATGTGGAGCCCTGCCGTCGCCCGGCAGATGGTCGTTATGGGGAAAACCCCAATCGATATCAGCACTATTATCAGTATCAGGTGTTGATTAAGCCGTCGCCTGACAACATTCAAGACTTATATTTAGAGTCACTGCGATCGCTAGGCATCAAACCGGAGGAGCATGACATTCGGTTCGTTGAAGATAACTGGGAAGATGCGGCTGTCGGGGCCTGGGGGGTGGGCTGGGAAGTCTGGTTGGATGGGATGGAGGTGACCCAATTCACCTATTTTCAGCAATGTGGCGGGCTGGACTGTAAACCAGTCTCGATTGAGATTACTTACGGCCTGGAACGCTTGACCATGTATCTACAAGAGGTAGATGCGATCGCAAAAATCCAGTGGAACGATCACATTACCTATGGTGATGTGCATATGCAGGGAGAGATTGAATGCTCGACCTATAACTTCAATGCATCTAATCCGGAGTTGCTATTCACGCTGTTTAGTCTCTATCAGAAAGAAGCTGAGCAGCTAATGGAAAAGGACTTAGTGCTGCCAGCCTATGACTATGTATTGAAGTGCTCACACACATTTAATTTATTAGATGCGCGGGGGGTGATCTCAGTAACCGAGCGGACTCGATATATTCGCGAGGTGCGGGGGCTTGCCCGCAAGGTGGCACAGCTTTATTTAGAGCAGCGAGAAAAGCTTGGCTTCCCGCTATTAGTCAAGTCAACAGAAGCTAGCTCAGCAGAAAAAGAACCGGCATCTACATTGTCTGCGTAGGGCAGCCATGCTAAGAAAGATGGAGAGTTCGCGTCATGATTGATTGGTTGCTTTAAGGATATTTTGATGACTTTGAGTTTGATGGCTTTGAGTTTAAAGTTGGTATCGACAAATTTGAGAGGCGTCCTGCAGCCGATCGCAGATTGGTTTGCACAATTAGATATGCCAGAACCTATCATTCACTGGGGACATCCTGTGATGATGGGCACGGTTATTTTTGCAATGGGCACCACCGCAGCCTATATGGGTTGGAAGATTCGCAGCTTTGAAGACCCTGAAGAATCAATGACAACCCGCAAGCTCCATAAGAAAGTGGCGCTGTGGATGACTACGTTTATTGCCATGGGCTACACAGGCGGGCTACTGTCTTTGGTCATGCAGGGTGAACCGCTGTTAGAAAGCCCTCATTTTTGGACCGGTTCGGTCGTGTTGGGTTTATTGGGCCTAAACGGTGCAATCTCGATGAGCAAGTTTGCAGGCGGCAAAGATTCGCTAAAATCAGCCCATGCATATATTGGGACAGCAGCCGTCGCGATTATGTTTGTCCATGCCTTTTTAGGCTTGAATTTGGGGTTGTCGATTTAATCAGATCTGGAGAACAAGACTCATAGGCGACACGTAAAATTAACCGGCAGGACTTTCGTGCCGGGCGGTTAGAAACCGCACCTAGATTACTAAATCGGCCTGCGCCGATTGGGAAAACCTCCATAGGACAAAGAGTAGCCCCTTTCGTGGCTACTTTTTTTCTGGGTGAATAGTGATTTTTCAGCAGTTCCAGGGCTTGCTAACGATGGGATGTATTTACCAAAATCGTAATGGCACCTTGGGGACTGCTGCTGCTTTGTGGCAGCTATTTGTTAGGACTTTTTTCAACCGGGTTAATGTTGGGCGGAGGTGCAATTCCGTTCACAGGGTATGGAATTTTAGGGTTGGGCATGATCGGAGGCTTGATCGTCCCTCGATATTGGCGCATGGGGCCCACCCGTCAGCAATGGATCGTGGCCGGGATAGTTGGGATGCTGGGAGCGGCTTATTGCGTCTGGCGGATTCCTAAACCTGGGCCAGACGATGTCAGTCGTTTTCTGCACAACCAAGACTCATCGGGTCCTTATGAAGTCGTTGGGAAAGTCCAAGCAGTGCTACAGCCAACCCGTGATGGCAATGAACGATTTTGGCTACAAGTTGAATCTGTTCAAGATCGCTCAGAGGATGCAAAATATGTTTCTCGGCAACCGGCTAGCGGCAAACTATATGTAACAGCATCGTCGAAAGATGATCAAGAGCTGTTCCCAGGCAAACAGATTAAAGTTGGCAATTTTTTACGCGAACCCGATACAGCCAAAAGGCCAGGGGAATTTGATCTTAAGCATTACCTGGCAAAGCAAGGATGTTTTGCAAAACTTGAGGCCTATTACATTGAGGAAATTGGGTCTGAGCGTCAATCTAAACCAAGACTTTGGCAAATACGACAGCGGATCGTAAAAGCCCAGGGGCGATGGCTCAAAGCGCCTAAGGGTGATTTATTGAGTGCCATGACACTGGGTCGGAAAGCCGTGGATGTGCCCCATGAGGTGCGCGATAGCTTTATAGAAGCAGGTCTAGCCCATACGATGGCGGCTTCTGGATTTCATGTGTCGCTAGTGTTAGCCCTGGTACTGACGGCGATGCGATCACAACTGCCTCGAGTCAAATTTATCGCAGGGACAAGTGCCCTTGCAGGCTACATCGGCCTGACAGGACTACAGCCCAGTGTTCTGAGAGCAGGGATCATGGGTTTTGGGGTCTTGGTCGGTCTGGTCTTGCAGCGACAGGTCAAACCGCTGGGGTGTTTGTTTCTAGCCGTTAATGTGCTGCTTGTTTATAACCCACAGTGGATTTGGGATGTGGGATTTCAACTCAGTGTGTTTGCCACGCTGGGGCTAATGGTCACTGTATCACCATTGGTAAAACGATTGGATTGGTTGCCGGTAACAATCGCAACCGCCGTTGCGGTGCCACTGGCAGCCTATGCGTGGACAATTCCGCTCCAGCTTTACCATTTTGGGGTGATGCCGTCCTATAGTATCGTGCTCAATATGGTAGCAACACCACTGGTTGTGGTGATTAGCATGGGGGGCTTTGTGAGCGCCTTTGGGGCGCTGGTGTGGCCAATGTTGGGCAGTGCGATCGCATGGCTACTAGCGATCCCCATCCAAATTTTGATGGGCCTAGTGCATGTTTTCAATCAGCTACCGGGGCATCAGTTAGAACTGGGCAAAATCACCGCCTGGCAAGTCTTGCTCAGCTATGGCGTCTATGCCGCAGTTAGTCTATGGCTAGCCCATCGATACAAAGCTAATTGATATCGGCAGGACCAGCCTCAAATCCACAGACCCTTCTCCAGACCCTCACGCCTCCACCGCTTCAGTGTAGAATGAGTAAACCTCTGGAGAGGTGGCAGAGTGGTTGAATGCGGTAGACTCGAAATCTATTATGGGCTTCGGTTCATCGGGGGTTCGAATCCCCCCCTCTCCGTTTAGTAGCCTTTTATCCATTGCGGCTTTGACCTAATACCAAAGCCGCAAATATCTCTCTTTTATGCTGAAACCTGCTCTTTAAAGGCCTTACCGGCGGAGAAGGCAGGCACTGTCGTGGCCGGGATTGTCATGGGCTCACCTGTCTTTGGATTGCGACCTTCTCGCTGTTTGCGATCGCGGGGCTCAAAGCTACCAAACCCAATCAGCGTTACCTTATCTCCCTCAGAGACCGCCTCCATGATGGAGTCAATCGTTGCCGCTACCACCGCATCAGCAACTTTCTTGGAAACACCCGCCTTTTCAGCAACCGTATCCAGCAGTTCACCTTTGTTCATAGCAATCGAAATTTGAGACTTCGATGTAGTTTTAGCACAGGTCAAAATAGAACACAAGTACTATTTTTAATCTTTTAAGCATTCAAAATTGAGCTTGCGGTTACAGCCAGGGGGGTGAATCTTTGCACCGTCTTAGGGGAGCCAGAACTTTGGTAAGAGTTGCTGACCCAGGGTGCGAATGGTGCGATTGACAGTGCGGGCCGCCTGGATGTGGGGTTCGTCTGGCACGATGGGGGTGATGGCGGCGGGGTTGCCTATGCCAAACTGATGAATGATCTGGTTGGCAGCCTCTAGGCCCGTGACATAGGCTTTTTCTTGGGACCAAGAGCCGTGGCGGGTGACCACCCAGTCACCACTCATGAAAATATTTGGGAATCTGGTAACACCGGACAGCAGGTATTGGTAACTGCCAGGGGCAAAGTGGCTGACCGCTTGGGGTAAGCGGATCACGCTGTAGTCAGTCACTTTAGCCTCACCAAAGGCGGGAAGGCAGCCAGCCAGATTGGCTTGCACTAACGGAATGATTTGCTCATCGCTGAGGGAGAGAAACTGGTTGGCGTGGTAGTAATCAACCTCAATGACGCTGCCGGGGGTATCGCGATATTCGTCGTGGAGGGCGTTGAGGTCAAAGAAGGTCCAGCCCGTGGTGGCGTGGAAGCCAAAGCAGGCGTTGGAGGGAAGAGGGACGTTAATCTTTTGATCAAACCAAATCCGCGTCGCCAAGACATCAACCGCCCCGAGATTACTCAAATCGCGAAACTCTGAACGGCTTCGCAAGGTAGGGCTATTGGCAACAATCTTTTTCATACCGGTGATCCCCACGGAGAAAATCACCGCATCGGCCTCAAACTTTTCATCACCACAGCGCACCGCCGTAGCCCGACCGTCTGAATCCACTGCCACATCAGTGACTCGTTTATTGGCCAGCACATGGCCACCTAGCTTCTCGATTTTCTCCACCCAAGGACGGAAGATCATCTCGCCCACAGTGCCACGACACCAGCGCACGTCAAAATCAGGCTGGTGCGCCAGGATGAAGTAGTAAAGCATCCCCAGAGCCGCCGCCGCAGAACATTTCTCACCGGGGGCAAAGAGACCGACCAACAACATCGGTTCGAAAGATTCTTTATAAAGCCGGGCCGAGACACCAAACTGTTTGAAAAGTTCTCTTGCGGTGACACCGTCGTAACGTTTCCAAGCTTCGTCAGAGTTGTCAAAATCGACCACAGCATAGAGCAACGGCAAGGCCGACAGCCGATCGACCAGGGGCAATCGTTTGAACTGGGTATAGATGAACGTACCGAGGGGGCTCGGCAGATAGGGCATTGCTTGAAACAGGGGAGACTCGACTTCTAACCCAGCTGGTGAGTATTGGGACGACCGAGTGAAGGGGGTAAAGGGCTGAATTCCCAGCTCATCAACCAGGGAAAAGATATTACGGTAGGGATACCAAAACCCATGAATCCCTGCCTCAACGGAGCGCCCACCCGGCGTTTGCCAACCGGCCACCAAACCACCGGGATAAGTGCCTGCCTCAAGCAGCGTGACATCGTAACCTTGCTTAGCAAGGTGATAGGTGGCTCCTAGACCGGCCCAGCCTGCCCCGACAACGATTACCTTTTTTGCATCTGTGGTTTGGGTCATGGGCGTTCTTGGAAAAAAGTTCTGACGAGCCGTAATTTCTTGTCTTTAATTTCTTATCTTCAATGTAATGCGAAATCGTAGCGGGCTGCTTAAGATATTGCTAGGTACCCATAAGGAATGATCCTTCCTGCTTTCTGAGGCATGATCACTGTGGGAAGTGATTCTGAATAAAGTGATTCTTGATTGTCATGACACTGCCAAATTTTTTAGTGATTGGCGCGGCAAAAGCAGGAACAACGTCTGTTTACGAATATCTGGGGCAGCATCCACAGATATTTATGAGTCCTGCAAAAGAAACTTTCTATTTTTTGCCAGAGTCGTCATATAGCGTCGATTTTGATACCTACCAGTCACTGTTTGATGGGGTGTCAAAGGAGGTTGCTATTGGGGAGGCAACCCCGATGTATCTCCACAGTCCTGAGGCTTGTCAACGTATCCAGCAGCTGATCCCGAATGCAAAGCTGATAGCAGTTTTGCGCGACCCGGTAGATCGGGCTTATTCTAACTACCTCGATCGACTCTACGATGGTCGAGAGTCAATTGCCGACTTCCATCAAGCCTGCGAAGCAGAAAAAGCGCGCCGCTCAACCAATATTGAGGCATTTGCTTTCTACAAAAGCCAGGGGTTTTACTTTGCCCAGCTAAGTCACTATTTAAAGGCGTTTGACCGCAGCCAGCTAAAAATCTTGCTTTTTGAAGATCTCAAGCTGGAGCCCGAGGCGTTTATGCAGGACATTTATCGCTTTTTGGGGGTTGATGCTGACTTTACCCCCGATCTGACGGTCAGGCGTAATACCGCTGGTAAAAATAGGCATTTTGCCAGTAGTAGAAAGCATGAAGCTATCTTGAAAAAACTTAGAATCCTTAAACCCATTACCAAACGTCTCATCCCAGACCGTCTGC
>JBCCRZ010000327.1:0-6838 GCA_039200855.1 Cyanobacteria bacterium P01_D01_bin.44
AACGAAATGTCTTAGAGTACATGACCGAGGCCTGTCGTGCTGCTCGTGAGGGCAAACCAGCCCCGCCTTTGCTACCGCAACAACAACCTCTTGAGCAAGCTCAGGACTCACCTGCTGCCTGACCCCCGTGGTCGGTTACCTCCCAGGGCAACTATACCGAGGCTGAACCGCTCTTGCAACGAGCGCTGCAAATCCGGGAGCAAAGATTGGGCGACACTCACCCAGATGTGGCCACTAGCCTCAACAGCTTAGCAGAGCTCTACCACGCTCAGGGCAACTATACCGAGGCCGAAACGCTCTTGCAACGAGCGCTGCAAATCTATGAGCAAAGCCTGGGCGACACTCACCCAGATGTGGCCACGGGCCTCGATAATTTAGCATCATTGCATCGCGTTCAGGGTAACTACACCGAGGCCGAGCCGCTCTATCAACGGGCGCTGCAAATCCGAGAGCAAACGCTAGGCGGTACCCACCCAGCTGTAGCCATCAGCCTCAACAACTTGGCAACGCTTTATCGCATCCAGGGCAACTATGCCGAGATCGAGCCGCTCTATCGACGAGCACTGCAAATCTATGAGCAATCTTTAGGTGACACTAACCCGTATGTGGGCACAAGCCTTAACAACCTGGCAACACGTTATCACATACAGGGCAACTATACTGAGGCCGAGTCGCTCTATCAACGGGCACTGCAAACCATTGAGCAAAGCTCAGGTGATACTCATCCACATGTGGCCACCAGTCTCAACAACCTGGCAGTGCTTTACTATGCTCAGAATAACTTGGAAAATGTGTTGTCTCTGCTTAGTAGAAAACTCAGTATTGAAGAGACTAACTTAACCCGAATTCTCAGCATTGTTTCTAATGCTCGCAAACAAGCCTATACCCATACACTGCAAAGCTCGACTTTTATTACCTTATCATTTGCGCAGCAATCTCCTCAGTCTAAAGAACTGAGGAGATTAGCGTTTGAAACCGTCTTGCGTCGCAAAGGTCGCGTCCTTGATGCCCTCACCGACGGCAACCAGCGCCTCAGACAGAACCTCAGTGACCAAGACAAATCTCTGTTTGACCAGCTCCAGACCCATCGCGCCCAGCTTGCTAATCTCTTGTATGCATCTCCTGAGCAGAGAACGACTGACACCTACCGAAGTGAAGTTCACAGTCTCAAGCAGCAAATCAACGAGCTTGAGAACACCCTGGCCCAGCGCAGCAATGAGTTTCGAGTCGAAGTTGAGCCAGTGACAATTGAAGCGGTGCAAGCTCAACTACCTCAAGACGCTGCCCTGGTTGAGCTGGTGCACTATAACCCTTACGACTTTGAGACCGACAGCTGGCAGCCCCCGCGCTATGCTGCCTACGTGCTGAGTGCTCAAGGGGACGTGCAAACCGTTGACCTGGGCGAAGCTGCTGCGATTGATGAGAAAGTCGCTGAGCTACGTCAGGCGTTACTAGAACCCCATTTAGACGTCAAATCTGTTGCCCATGAACTGGATGCTCAGCTGATGCAGCCGATTCGGGCTCAGCTGGGCGAGGCCAGACACCTATTACTCTCCCCTGACGGTCAGCTCAATCTACTGCCCTTTGCCGCTTTGGTCGATGAGAACAATCAGTATCTAATTGAGACCTATCAAGTTACCTACCTAACCTCGGGGCAAGACCTGCTGCGGTTTCAGCTCTTCGAGCCAAGTCAACAGCCTCCGGTGGTCATGGCTGACCCAGATTATGACAGAGCTGATCCTACAGTCGCAGCGGCCTCATCTGAGGCTCAGCCAAACAATCAGCGTTCAGCCGATGTCAGCAGTTTGACCTTTCAAGATTTACCGGGCACTGCCGAGGAGGGCACCGCCATTGCATCTATGCTGGCCAACCCCACCTTGCTGCTCGAAGCAGCCGCCACTGAAAACGCGCTCAAACAGGTGCAAAGCCCTAGCCTTCTACATGTGGCCACCCACGGTTTCTTTTTGCAAAATCTACCGCAGGTGCCGCCGCCCGATTTAGAGGCCACTCGCGGGTTTTGGGAGAGTGCTGGCGGCAATCAGCTAACCCAACCGCAGGGGCCACAGGAGAGTCCGCTGCTGCGGTCAGGGCTGGTCTTAGCGGGGGCAAATCAGCGCCAGAGTAGCGACGAAGACGGCTTTTTGACGGCCCTCGAAGCGACCGGGCTTGATTTAAACGGTACCCAGCTGGTGGTGCTCTCGGCCTGCGAGACCGGGGTTGGTCAGGTTACCAATGGCGAAGGCGTCTATGGTTTGCGACGGTCGCTGGTGATGGCTGGCTCAGCCAGCCAGTTGATAAGTCTATGGGTAGTGGATGACATCGGCACCAAAGATTTAATGATTGACTACTATGAGCGGTTGCTCTCAGGAGCGGGCCGGAGCGCGGCATTGCGACAAGCCCAGCTAGCAATGCTGCAAAGCGAAGACTACGGGCATCCCTACTTTTGGGCGGCGTTTATCAGCTCTGGTGAGTGGACTCCTTTAGAGATGAATTGAACTGGTAAAGATGAATTGAACTGGCCTAACTTAGAAGTGGTTATCGATGAAGCCCTGACATGATGAGTGATTATAGGTTCCGGTGACCTGCAAAAGGTACGCTGGGCAATGCCCCCTCTTTTTTGAGATATGTCGCGTCAATTAAAGTTTGCTTTACCCAACAGGCTAAAGGCCATCTCCCTTTCTGCAGTTCTCTTTGCAGTGATCACCATTAAGCCAGCAGCAGCCCGTGAGTGCTTCCAGGTTCATGGTGAGGGAGAAAATCGTCCTTTTGCCGTGAATGCGGGCGATCGATTTGACTTATCTGCGGACGGCATCCCCCATTACCTCACCGGGGAGGACGCCGACAGCCGCGTGAACGTACGCAGCGGACCCGGCATTGACTATCCCACCGACGGCAGCTACGGATTAGTGGGCGAAAACGTCATCGCCCTGGGGTTTGGCTATGACAACAACTGTCAAATCTGGTTTCATGTCCGCTTCCCTGACTCCAGCTACGAAGGTTGGATCCACGGGGATCATATCGACTCTGACTATGGCTATGGACTGTTTGATTAGCCGATCTTGACTGGCCGATCTTGACTGGCCGATCAGATGCCGCGCAGTTTCCGTGTATTACTCACCAGGCTTTCTGCGAATCGATCAAACCGCTCTGCTAGCTTTTCGTCCTTTAGCTTGCCGTCTTCGCCAAAGGCTTTCCAGGCTTGACCGATGGCCACCTGCTCGGGGATCACCCAGGCATGGACCCAGCGGAGGATGACTCGCAAATCATTGAGGGCGTTGTTATTTGACTGACCGCCTAGCACGCTGATCCCGCCAGCCACTTTACCATCCAGGTGCTCAAAGCTGAGCAAATCCAGCGCATTTTTGAGCACACCGCTGACGCTGCCGTGGTACTCGGGGGTCGCCAGCACCAATCCATCAGCTGACTTTACCGCTGAGCGCAGACGGGCCACGTCGGGATAGTCGCTATAGTCATCGCCGCCGTTACAAAACGGTAGAGTCAGCGATCGCAAATCCAAAACCTCCACCGTCGCACCCAATGCCTCTAAACGCCGAGTGGCTTGCTCGAGCGCCTGATAGCTATAGGCCCCTGGCCGCAAACTACCACTGATAGCGACAATCTTAACCCCGCCGCCTTTTTGGACGCTGCTAGCGTCCCCTTCATGACTCATCAACATGCAGATACCTCCGAATGAAGCAAAAATCAAACTTTCCTTAAGTGTACTCGTTATGAGTTTATATTAGCGCACCTCCGTATAACTCGATCCGCTCATGCCTTAACTTGACTTTTCCCTTCCCCTTTTCCCCTTTTCCCCTTCGCCCTTTCCCCTTCAAAAGAAATCCTCAATTTCTCCGGCAACTTCAAAGTCCATAGGGTTAGACTAAGATGTGACTTGCAAACCCTTGATTCCTCAACTGCTTATCTGGTATGAAAAAGCCGCTTTCTGCTCAGCGCTCACAATCGGTCCGCTCAAAGCTTGGTATGGCGACAGTGGCTGGGTGGCTGCTGTTACAAAGTTTGGTCGCGATCCCGAGTGCGATCGCACAGGAGACAGAAGACCCCCTGACCTATGGGCAATTGCTAGAAAAAATCGAGCAGGGCGACGTCGATCAAGTTGAGCTAGATAACACCCGTGGGATTGCCAGAGTCCACCTCAAAGACGCCCCCGAAGACGCTCAGCCCGAGCAGGTACTGCTCTTTGCCGATGGCAATAATCGAGAGCTGGTGCAGCACCTTCAAGACAATAACGTCGACTTTGACGTGCTCAGCGTCAATGACAACAGTGCCCTCACCTGGCTGGCAACCAATTCACTGCTAGCGCTGATTCTGATTTTTGGGTTGCTGATGATTTTGCGCCGGTCTGCGGGGTCCGCGGGCAACGCGATGAATTTTGGCCGCTCTAAGGCTCGGTTCCAGATGGAAGCAAAAACGGGGGTGATGTTTGATGACGTCGCGGGCATTGAGGAAGCCAAAGAAGAGCTGCAAGAGGTGGTGACCTTCCTCAAGAACCCAGAGCGCTTTACCGCCATCGGAGCACGAATTCCCAAAGGGGTACTGCTGGTTGGCCCACCCGGAACGGGTAAAACACTGCTGTCAAAGGCCATTGCCGGAGAAGCCGGGGTACCTTTCTTTAGTATCTCAGGATCTGAATTTGTCGAGATGTTTGTCGGGGTGGGCGCGTCTCGGGTCCGCGATCTGTTTAAGAAAGCTAAGGAAAATGCCCCCTGTATCGTCTTTATCGATGAGATTGATGCGGTCGGTCGCAAGCGCGGCACCGGCATCGGCGGCGGCAATGATGAGCGAGAGCAAACCCTTAACCAGCTGCTGACCGAGCTAGACGGCTTTGAAGGCAACAGCGGCATTATTGTAGTAGCGGCCACCAACCGACCGGACGTGTTGGACTCGGCCCTGCTAAGACCGGGTCGCTTTGACCGGCGGATCATTGTCGATCTGCCCAGCTATAAAGGGCGCTTAGGTATTTTAGAAGTCCATGCCCGCGACAAAAAGATGGCCGAGGAGGTCTCCTTAGATGCAGTTGCCCGACGGACCCCTGGCTTCTCGGGGGCGCAGCTGGCCAACTTGTTGAATGAGGCCGCTATTCTGACAGCTCGGCGGCGCAAAGAGGCGATCACGATGACCGAAGTTAGCGATGCCATCGACCGGGTCACCATCGGCCTGTCGCTAACTCCGCTCCTGGACAGCAAGCGTAAGCGTCTAATCGCTTATCACGAAGTCGGCCACGCTCTGGTGGCAACGCTCCTAAAGCATTCTGATCCGCTCGAAAAAGTCACCATCATTCCCCGTTCAGGAGGGATTGGCGGATTTGCAAGATACATCCCCAATGAGGACGAATTTGACATCAGGATGATCTCGACTCTTGTACAACAGATTCAAGCTTTGGATATATCTCAGACAAACAGGCACCCCTACAACACTATGAAATCCTATGCTCAACTAATTGACATGATGGTCCATGCAATGGGCGGTCGGGCTGCAGAAGACGTTGTCTTTGGCGAAGATGAGGTCACTACGGGCGCAAGCAGCGATATCGAGATGGTGACCAATATCGCCCGCGACATGGTGACCCGCTATGGGATGTCTGAGCTGGGTCAGCTGGCACTGGAGTCGGTTAACGATGAAGTTTTTCTGGGTCAGGGCATCCAGCGTTCAGAATATTCTGAGGAGGTAGCCGCTAAAATCGATCAGCAGGTCAGAGATTTGGTGCAATCTTGTTACGACAAAGCTCACAAGATTCTAAAGGACAACCGCCCGCTGCTCGACCGGCTCGTGGATATGCTGATTGAGCGAGAAACCATCGACGGCGACGAGTTTCGGCGCATCGTCAGCGAGTATGCAGATCTGCCTGAGAAGGATCTGGTGAAGTCGGGGAGTTGATGGGGAGTTAAAAGTTAAAAATTAAAGGTAAAAAGTTCGACGTTGAGCCTTCGACGTTGAGCCTTCGACTCAAACCCAAAGCAGGGTTGGACTTTACCTTGGATAGTTTTGCGCTTTAATCTTTCATCTTGTGAACCTTTATAGCCACCTTGAGACCTCTGGATTAGGGTGGTGGAATGTAAGCAGGATATTGACTGCGATGCATTGGGTTCGTAATCGCTCGAAAGGGTTTAGGTCTCGACTTGCCCGTCAGCGCCAGTGGCGAGTGGGTCTGTTGTGTTTGCTGTTAGCTCTGCTAGTATTGCGCAGCACGCCTTATTTGGTACCGATTACAGTTCAGGATTTGACACAAGATCAGCGGGCGTTGACGTTTAGCGATCGCAACGGCCTTCCCCTCGGGACCCTGCTCTCCCGCGATGAAACCCACACGGTGGCAGTCCCCCTAAACCAAATATCGCCCCACTTTATCAACGCCATCATTGCCGCCGAGGACCAGCGCTTTTATCGGCATGGGCCGCTAGATTGGGTTGCGATCGCCCGCGCCAGTCTAGAAGCCCTACAAGCCCGAGAAATTGTTAGCGGCGCGTCTACCATCACAATGCAACTGGCTCGAATGATCAAGCCTGGCCCTCGCACCTGCTGGCAAAAACTCCACGAAATCTGGAATGCCTGGCGCTTAGCAGCAGGCATGAACCGCGACCAGATTCTCACCGCCTATATCAACCGCCTGCCCATGGGCAGCAATATTTATGGCGTTGAGGCCGCCGCCCGGACCTACTTTGGGGTGCCCGCTGCCGATCTATCGATTGCCCAGGCCAGTCTGCTGGCGGGGTTGCCCAACGACCCCATTGACCTCGACCCCTACTTTTATTGGGATGCCCTCAAACAGCGTCAGGTCTATGTCCTAGAGCGCATGGTACAAGATGGCTATCTCACCCAGGCC
>JBCCRZ010000328.1:0-6822 GCA_039200855.1 Cyanobacteria bacterium P01_D01_bin.44
CGGAAGACTATGATGCACAGGTTAAGGATTTGCCGCTGCTGAAACTGGAAGCGTTGGGAGAAGCCTTACTGGATTTTGAACAGATCGATGACTTAGCGGAGTGGCTAGCCGCGCATGCTAATGATCACAGGGAAGCTGAAGCAGTATCGACTGATCTCTAAGCGGCTGAGGCTTAGCAATCGTATAGCCCTGCACATAGTCCACCCCAATTTCCTCCAAACACTGACGAATCTCGGGCGTATTGACAAATTCTGCGATGGTTTTGATGCCCATCACGTGCCCCACGTGGTTAATGGCTTCGACAATGGCATAGTTTGCAGGGTCGTGGGCAATCTCTTCAATGAACTTGCCGTCAATTTTCAGATAGTCAATCGGCAGCTCCTTGAGAAACTCAAAGCACGACATGCCACCGCCAAAGTCATCAAGGGCAAACTGACAGCCCAGCTGTTTGAGGCTGTGCATAAAGCTGATCGCCTGGTTGAGATTTGCGATCGCAGCCGTCTCTGTAATTTCAAAACATAGCTGCCCTGCCAAAGTAGGCACTTGCTTGAGTTCGCCCTCAAGCCACTGGCAAAAGTCAGGGTCATTAATGCTGGGGCCGGATAGATTCAGCATGTGTAGCTGGTCGCCCTGCTGGGCGGTGCGGCAGGCTAAAAAGGTTTGAATCACCCACCGGTCGATCTCGGGCATCAGGCCATAACGTTCAGCGGCGGGCATAAAGGCTCCGGGCAAAATCAATGAGCCCTGTTCGTCCACCATTCTCAGCAAGATTTCTTGGTGGGTGTTATCGCTCTGGGTGTCCTGAATCGGCTGCTGATGTAAACAAAACCGTCCCTGGGCCAGGGCCTCCTTGATGCGCAGGCTCCACTGCCGTTCGTTTCGTTTTTGAGCCAGTTCGGCATCATTGAGCTGATAGATATGGACCCGATTACGACCACTTTCTTTGGCGGCATAGCAAGCCACATCGGCTGCACTCATGACATCTACCAGGCTTTGGCCGTCATCATCCAGGGTCACTAGACCGATACTGACTCCGATGCTAAAGGTTTTCTCTTCCCAGACAAAGCGAAAGGAGCGCACTGCCCCCCTCAGGCCATCTGCAATCACCTGGGCCTGCAGCAGCGAACAATCTTTAAGTAAAATGCCGAACTCATCGCCCCCCAGACGGGCCACAATATCACTGGCGCGAACCTGTTTTTTGAGAATGATCGACACCTGCCGCAGCAGCTCATCGCCCGCGCTGTGACCACAGGTGTCATTGACAATTTTGAACTGATCTAAATCGAGATAGCACAGAATGTGGGTCAGGGGATGTAAATCCTGCAGGGCTTCAGTAATATCATGCTCAAACCGAGAGCGGTTGACTAAGCCTGTGAGGGCATCGTGATTAGCCTGCCAGGAGAGCTTTTGGGCCAATTGCCGAGATTGGGTTACATCTCGAAACACAATCACCACGCCAATGATTTGACGGTTGCAGTTGTGGATAGGCGCGGCTGAACAATGGATACCATATTCCTGCTCGTTACGGGCCAGCAATAGGGGACAATCGCTCACGTTAACGGTGTGGCCTGCTTGTAAAACCTGGTGGATAGGGTTTGCCAGGGGGGTGCGGGTCGCCTCGTCTACAATTTGAAACACCGTCGATAGCTTTAGACCTTTGGCGGTCAACAGCGGCCAGCCGGTTAGCTTTTCTGCGGCTGGGTTGAGATATTCAATCCGTCCCTGGGTATCGATGCGAATCACCCCGTCGCCAATGGAGTGCAGGGTGACCTGGGCCAGTTCTTTTTCTTGAAATAGCTGTTGTTCTATTGCCCTCCGCTCTTGGATCTCACGCTTTAGGGCAGCGGTGCGAGCTTCGACCATGGCTTGAAAAGTGCCAGAGGCAGTATCTAACTGCCAGGCACCAGACGTACTGGATGGAACCATGATGGGTTAAAAAGTGACGATTTTAGAAATGAATGCCCCTATTACCCATCGTTGGGCATACAAGAGCAGCGCAAATTAATTGATTGGGGGCGTGGTGATTAGGGGCGTAACTGGTGGGGGGTGCAGCGAGGGTCGGGGGATGACGATGGGCTGACACAAAAAGCTTGCCAAGCTGTACATGCCCAAGCCGTCATGCCCATACATAATCCGTAGACAGGAATCTGCTGATACCAGTTCCCAGATTCTACGTAATTTTTAAGCCGCTTTCGCTTTTATTTATACATAAATTCACGTACTTGTACGTATTAGCCAACTCTGGAGAGTCACCTGTTGATTGGCTAAAATGAGGGCGGTTTAATGTGGGGGATTCCTTATAATAGCGGCTGGCTTGCCCAAAAGGGACTTGGCATCAGGGCCTCTAGGGTCAGCTGTTTAGCCGCAGTGGCCAACTGACTCAAGTCATCAGCAGGATCTAAATGCGGCAGAACCCCTAAAACCGCTGTGTGGGTCAACTGCTCAATCAAGGCGGTGGGGGCAAGTTGCTTCAGGTCTAACGGCTCAATTGGGGTAGTGCAATTAAGCACAATACCCTTTAACTGCAGCCCTATCTGACGAGCTAAGGCAACATTGGCCACCGCATGTGCGATCGCGCCCAGCTTGACCGGCACCACCAGCACCACCGGCAACCGCCAGCTAGCTGCCAGATCAGCCACCGTCATTTCATCCGTCACGGGCGACCCCAGCCCCCCCAGTCCCTCCACCAAGACCCAATCACGTTCGGCCTGTAATCGCTCTAGCGCCTGCCAGGCAATACCCAAGTCAATAGCGGTATTTTGTAACGCGGCTGCAATCGGTGGAGCCAGCGGAGCCTCATAAAATAGCGGGTTAAGCTCCGACATCGACTGACCCAAGTCAAACAGACGCAGATAATGTTCGCGATCGCCCACCCCCGCCTGGAGCGGTTTGAGAATGCCTAAGCGATGGGGCTGACAGTATCGTTGCCAATAGGCAGCCAGGGCAGAAGTGAGTACGGTCTTGCCACAATCAGTATCGGTGGCAGCTACTAAAAGAGATGACATGACTAATTTTGCACAGCAATCTGAATCTCCATGGTAAACTCCGCCTGGTTCGGGGATTTCACATCAATTAGATAGTCGCCACCCACGGGCAGATAGCTCTGCCAAAACAAGACCCCTGCGGCATCGGCCATTAACTCACCGCCTGGCATCATCACATCAAACGTCACTGGCCCGTTAGCCTGGGTAAATTTGACGGTGATAATTTGCCCCTGGCGGGCATTCACCACATAGCGACGAACTCGACCGGGGCCCACGCCGTTAGCCACCGTCACCCCCTCTTCTCCCCCAGGGATCTGTACCCGCTGTTCCAAAATTTCGACTTGGGGAGGGGCTTCCTCAGGTGGAGTATCGGGCTCTGTGGGTTCGCCCTCTGTGGGTTCGCCCTCTGTGGGTTCGCCCGGCTCGGTATCGGGTTCAGTGCCCGGCTCGGTGTCGGGTTCAGTACCCGGTTCAGGGGCGGCAGTCAGGCCCACCTCTAACTGATAATCACTGCGCGATAGTCCCTGCACCGGGCTCAGCTGAATGGTGTATTCGCCATCGGTCTCAAGGGGGCCGCTCCAACGAAAAGTGCGATTGGCATCATCGGCAACGACTTCGCCCTCTGGCCCCAGTACTGAGAGCAAGACACCTTCACCTTGGAGGGCGGCTGATAGGGTTTGCCCTGCTTGACCTTGCAATGTGTAATTGATTTGGTTGCCGCCCCTGACCGAGCCCTCAACGGTTTGGCTATCACCAGGCGCAATGGATAACGGTTGATCATATTCGGTGGGTTCTTCAGGCGGAGGGCTCGGGGTGTTGGTCGGGGTCGGGGTGGGCGATGCGGTTAACTCTGGTAGCGGCGTGATGGTTGGGGTCGGGGGGGCCGCTGGCTGGCTAAGCACATTAACCACAGCCCAGCCGCCGAAACCAGCCACCACCGCAGCGCCAAATCCAATTGCGATGACGGCCCAGGGGTTTTCTAAGACACCGCCGCTGCGCTGTTGTGCCGAAGGGGGTAGTGGGGCCGTTCGGGTTTTAGGACGAGGAGTGCGATTGACGGTCGCATCGGCTGGGTTGGGACGACCGACAGCGACCGTGCGCATTTCAGATAGCGGTGGGGCGGCGGCCTGCTGAGGTGGGCCGACTGACTGTGCTGGAGGCCCTGGTTGCGGAGGCGAGGCTGGGGTAACCGTCTGCCCAGCCAGGGCCTGGGCCATCTGACTGACCGACTGAAACCGATCGCCGGGACGATAGTTGAGGGCTCGATTTAATATCTGAGCCAGGGCCGGGCTTACTTGGGCATGCTGCTGCCAGCTCCAGATGAGATTGACATCATCAAAGAGGTCTTGGGGCTCTTTGCCAGTCAGCAGGACCACCGCCGTCACTGCCAGTGAGTAGAGATCACTGCTGGGGTAAGCACGCCCGGTCTGCATTTGCTCACTGGGGGCATAGCCCAGTTTACCAACCGTGGTGGCAGGCATCTCTGCACCGTCAAGCTGTAAGCGAGTGACCACCTCTTTGACGACCCCAAAATCGATCAAGACTGGGGCCTGGTCACTGCGGCGTAGGATGATGTTATCAGGGCTAATATCGCGGTGAATGATGCCCTTGGCGTGGATGTGGGCCAGCACTGGCAATATCTGCTGCAAAAACTGGCGAATTTCGGTCTCGGAAAAGGCCCGTCCTTGGCTCCGACGCTGGTTGAGCAGATCTCGGTAGGTGATGCCTTCTACATAATCCTGGATTAAAAATAACCGCTGGTCTTGCTCAAATGTGGCCCGAAACTGAGGGATTTGAGGATGGCTAATCTGATATAAGATCGCGGCCTCTCGCTGGAAAAGCTGGGTTGCTTTATCAGAGAACCGATCCTCCCCCTGGAGAGGCACAAATTCTTTAAGGGCACACCGTTCGTTAAACCGACCCTGATCCTCTGCTAAATAGGTGCGCCCAAAACCGCCCTGCCCGAGCAGTTGAACGATACGATATCGATTTTGCAGCAGAGTTCCAACAGGAATAGCGGGTTGCATAGTGGGACTTTCCTAGCTTTTGACCTGGGCTCTAGATGCCTTGGCTACATCAGTTTACTCCATGTCTTTAATGGTTGTGCCTTTGATGGTTGTGCCTTTCGCCCCTACTGACACCTTCCATGGCACCCTCAGTAGTCAACGTGTAGTCAACGTAAAGCCCAAACTGGTATCCAGACAGCTTCAAATCGGACTAATCCTTCCGTAGTTTCCCCGAAACTTAGCCAACTCTTTTGAGAAACCGAGAAATATTCAATTTCAAAGGTTTAGCCAATAATCATGAGCGGGAATGCTTAGCCTATAAATTTTCTCGGCTTGCTTAGATTGCAGCGATCGCAATGAAACACGGCTCTCCCCTCGCAAACACAAACCTACCTATGAATCACCTGGAAACCCGTCCGGCTTGTTTAATCGACGGTTTGGCTCCTGAGGATCGCGATCGCAAGCGCGTGCAGATATTAGAACAGCTCAATTTACTCGAAGCCTCCCATGTACCGGTCTTCGAAGAAGCCTCGCAAATGGTTTCGCGTTCACTCACCGCGCCCATTTGCTTATTGAGTATCCTTGACCAAGATCGCCAGCTGTTTAAATCAGCCGTGGGGCTGTCTAGCTTAGGATTGATGAACCAGCTTGCCGCCGCTCGCATGCTACCCCGGCAAGAATCCTTTTGTACCCATGTGGTTGAGAGTGGCCAAGTCCTCATCCTGGGTGATACCACCCAGCATCCGGCCTTTTCAAATAGCTTACTGGTGCAGCAATATGGCATCCAGGCTTATCTAGGCGTGCCCCTATTCACCTCCAACGGCTGCTGTATTGGCACCCTGGCCGTCATGGACTTGATGCCCCGCCAGTTTACCCCCCATGAGGTCGCATTTTTAGAACTCAACGCTCGCTGGTGTATGAGCGAATATGAGAAGCAGCTATTGCAACAGCGGCTACAGTCAGCTGGAGGCATGACATTAGAGTCTCTGTCTGCCAGTCAAGGTGTCCTGCCGGTGAGCGGGCCGACTGACCCATTAGCGATCTCAAACACTGACACGTCAGCGCGGGTGCGATCGCAAATCAACACCATTCGCCTGGGCCTAATATCCCAACTGACCCAAGACCTGCGCAACCCCCTCACGGCGATTACCGGCATGGCCAGCATGCTCAGCCGTGAAATCTATGGACCCCTTACCGAAAAACAGCAAGAATACGCCAAAATCGTTCTAGATAGTAGCCAGGATTTATTGACACTGGTCGACGAAATCATTGGCCTGGGAGGGCTCAAAGAAGATACTCCCCACCTCTCACTGGCCCCCATTGACATCGAGATGCTGGCCCGACAGTCACTACAAGCTTTAGACAAGCTCGTGCAGCAGCAAGACCTTAAGCTAAATCTCTCCATTGAGCCAGGTTCGCGGATTTGGGTGCTCGACAAGCGAGTGGTCAAGCAGCTGATTTATCATCTGGTATCTAGCATTATCAAAATGTCGACCGCGGGCAGCACCCTGCGACTCCATATTTCACGCAAAGACAATCGGCTAAATTTTGCCGTTTGGCTATCCAATCCCTGGCTTGGCGAAGACTTACCCCAGTCTGTGGTTGCCTGGGGCCGTAGACATTTATCGACATCTTCAAGTTCTCCAAAATCGCCTAATCTGCTAGCCTCGACTGACATAGACAGCAGCGACACGTTACTAAACCTGCAGGAGGTAGACTCGTCAGACAACACCGCTCGTTACGAGCTGGGGCTGTTGCTGAGTCACCATCTCACCCAAATGCACCAGGGCAGTATTGCAATTCAAGGGAGCCTAGATACGGGGTACCGCTTA
>JBCCRZ010000329.1:0-6817 GCA_039200855.1 Cyanobacteria bacterium P01_D01_bin.44
CGCTAGAAACTGGGGCAGATTCAAGCTGTAGTAAATCCAGCGGCCTTCCTGACGCCCTTTGATCAGCTGGGCTTGCCGCAGGGTTTTGAGATGAAAGGAAAGCTTAGACTGAGTAACGTTGAGCTGGTCAGCAATGTCGCAAGCGCATAGCTCATGCGATCGCAACACCTCAATCACCTGCACCCGCAACGGGTCAGCCAGCGCATGAAAACTACCAGCCATAGAAAGCGCAGAAACAGAAGCCATTCAAGGTAACCCATCGTACGTAGCAATCATAACCAGATTTATACCTACCCACTACCGTTCGGCTGAGACTTCGGCGTGAGCTCAGTCGAACGCTCACGCCGAAGCCCACTACCCTTTCCCCAACTCCCTAACCCCAGATAGAGGCATCTCTTTCGCAAAAAAGCTATCTTAAAAGCGCCTAATGCCTTAGAACGCCAATGTCCCCCACCCAAATGCCTGACCCGTCCAAATCTGACCCCATTGAGTCCGATCCCATTGAAAACGCAATTTCGCTTGCTGCCCAAATCAATGAAATGATGACCATCATTGGCACACAAGCCTTTCTCAACCTGGCAGATACGGTCACAGAGACCACCACAAAAGTCACCAAAGAAGCCTCCAGCGCGACCCAAAAACTAGCAGAGGTCACCACCGAGACCGTCGGTCGGACCGTTGAGCCTATTGCCCAAAACCCCGTCATCAACTACGTGGCAAAAATCCCAGGGTTGGGCTGGCTGCTGCACGCCCTGGGCAAAGTCAACATCGACAAAGCCCACCAAGAAGTGCTCGAACTGCGTCAGACCTACCCCCACGAGTCTGCCGATGAGCTGGCCCATCGCGTCATCCTCAACACCACCCTGGCTGCCGCAGGCACCGGATTTGTCACCAACATTATCCCCCCCGTCGCCCTGGCCCTATTTGCCGTCGATTTAGCCGCCGTTAGCAAACTACAGGCCGAGATGCTCTATCGCATCGCCGGCGTTTACGACTTTGATCTCAATGACCCTGCCCGTCGCGGCGAAGCCATGGCCGTTTTTACCGCCTCTTTAGGCACCTCTGGCGTGATCAAAACCGGGCTCAGCGCCGTAGAGCTTATCCCAGCGGTAGGTGCAGTTGTTGGCGCTTCGACGAATGGAGCACTGGTGTATACCCTGGGGATTACGGCTCGACAGTTTTATGAGAATTTGGGTAGAGGGTAAATGGAGATGAGGTAGAGTTAAAAGCTATTAAATCCTCCCCTTCCTTATCTTCCCCACCCTCCCCATCTTCGACCTTCCCTTTGTCACACCACCGATTACCCACCCCCCATCACACCTTCCGCCGCTTCTTAATATCATTCTGCAAATTCGCCAGATCAATGTAGCGATCGGCCAGATCAATCAAGGCATCGCTGGTCATCGACTGTAGGCTTACTATCTCTACGGTGACCCCTTGACGACCTAGCGCATCCAGGGCATAGGTCAGATGACCATCGCCGCTGAGCACGGTAATCGTGCTACAGTGCCTGGCCAAACGCAACATATCAACAGCCATCTCGACATGTAGGCTAGCCTTGCGCCCGCCCTCCGGTTGCGCAACGAGTTCCTTGCTAACGACTCGATAGCCATGGCGACTGAGCCACAGTAAAAATCCCCGCTGCTTTTCATTGCGAGAATCTACACCGGTATAAAAATAAGCCCGCAGGAGACGCCGCCCCTGTGTCAGCGCCTGTAATAAGCGAATATAATCAATCTCTATGTTGAGATAAGACGCTGCATAAAACAAATTGGCCCCGTCTATGAGCACTGCCATCAAATCCGGCGATTGTCCCAAAGAGACTGCCCTGGGCTCCGCCGATAGCCCCATGGGCCGCGATGAACTGCTAGAGGCCAACGGTTTTCGCACTTTAATGGGGTCGTCCTTAGGGGATGCTGCATAGCTATCATCCCCAGATGAAGTCCCCTCTCGATCAGATTTGCTGGACATGAGCCCCTGGCTACATTCTTAAGGATTATTTAATATTTTAGAAGGGTAGCCGTCTATACCATTCATAAGAAATGTGAAAATTGTGGATTAATTCGTTAGGGTGAAGGGGTGGAAGTGGTCTTAAAATCCTTATATGAAACGGTTTACACAGCTTTTCCAAGACGTTGACGCAACAACTTCCACCAACGAAAAAGTTCGGGCGCTACAGCAGTATTTTCATGAGGTGGCCGACGACGATGCTGTCTGGGGACTCTATTTATTTTTGGGCAAGACTCGCAAACGATTGATTACCTCCCGTGTCTTGCGAGACATTTTTCTACAAATTTCAGACATCCCAGAGTGGTTATTTGAAGACAGCTACGCCCACGTCGGCGACTCCGCCGAAACCATCGCCCTGCTGCTGCGCGATACACCCCTGCCCAAAAGGTCTCCACCGACAGCGTCTCCGATAACAACGGGTACTCCAGACAATCTGCCAGGTAGCCAAACGCCGCTACATGTATGGATGTCATCCGTCATTCCCCTGGTCAAAACCTTAGACGACCCCAACGAGCTACGAGATTTGATCGTCTCATGGTGGGCCAATCTGGAGGACTATGAAATCTTTGTGCTCAATAAGGTGCTGACCGGGGCCTTTCGAGTGGGGGCCTCCACCAAACTGGTGGTCAAAGCGCTCTCGGCAGAGTACAACATTCCCGATGCGGTGCTCACCCATCGACTGATGGGGGATTTTGTCCCCACTGCCGAATTTTATGAGCAGCTGATCCAACCCGATGGGGTAGATACATCCCCCAGCCGTCCCTATCCATTTTTTCTAGCGGCCCAGCTTGACGAAGACCGCTTTCCTCAAGAAGATATGGCTCGCTGGCAGGCCGAGTGGAAATGGGACGGCATTCGCGCTCAGCTCATCCATCGGGCTGACCAAACGTTTATCTGGTCACGGGGCGAAGATTTGATCACCCATCAGTTTCCAGAACTGGATGAGCCTTTGCGATCGCACCCCACCGGCACCGTCTTTGACGGCGAAATCGTCTGCTGGGACGGTCAAAAACCCCTAGACTTTAACTACCTACAAAAGCGGCTGGGTCGCAAGCGGGTCACCAAAAAGTTGATGGCCGACAATCCAGTCCATTTTCTCGCCTACGATCTGCTCGAAAACCAGGGTCAAGATCTCAGAGAACAACCGCTCAAAATCCGCCAGCAGCAGCTCGATGAGCTGCTGCTGGCCAACCCCAGCGACACCATCAGCCATTCCCCCTCGCTCTCGTTTGAGCGCTTTGCCGATTTGCAAACCCTGCGGCAACAGGCCCGCAATCGCGGCGCAGAGGGGTTAGTCATCAAAGCCATTGACAGTCCCTATCTGGTGGGTCGCAAACGCGGCTACTGGTGGAAATATAAGGTCGAGCCCATGACCCTGGATGCCGTACTCATCTATGCCCAGGCAGGCAGCGGCAAACGGGCCAACTTGTTCACCGACTACACCTTTGCCCTGTGGCGAGACCAGGAGCTGGTGCCCTTTGCTAAAGCCTACTCTGGCCTTGACAACAAAGAAATCGAAACCCTGGACCGATGGATTCGCCGTCACACCCTCGACCGATTTGGCCCCGTCCGCTCAGTGGAACCCGTCCACGTCTTTGAAATCGGCTTTGAAGGCATCGCCGAGTCAAAACGTCACAAATCCGGCATTTCAGTCCGCTTCCCTCGGATTTTACGCTGGCGGACAGACAAACCTGTAGCAGAGGCAGATACCCTGGAAAATGCGCTGGCGTTATTAGCCCAGCGGCAAACATAGGGATTAAGTCTGAACTTTTTACCCACCACCCATTACCCTCTACTTACCCTTTCGCCTTTTCCCCCTTCCCCCTTTACCCGCCCCACCTCCCCCATCTCCAAACTGTGCCAGTTACGCTTGTGGCCTAAATTAAACCTTGTTCACCAACTCAGCCTGTTTTAATCTGCACACGACACAATAGAAGTAGCTCGCAGGAGAATGGACCATGAAATTCAGGATGGTGAGTGGAGTATCTGCATTCTTATCCGCAATGTTGTTGGCATCAGTTGGAGAGGCTGCAATATCAGCTGAGCCAGTTGAGCCCCACGCGTTGACAACTCAGATTAAACAAGCTCAGGTCCAAATCAAACAGGCCCGTACCCCGCTGAGAACCTCAATTCGTCAAGAAGAGACCCTTTACCTGGACCCAGATGCGTCCCACGAATATAATTTACGCCTCGATCAAGCAGTGGCGGTCAGCGGTTTAAACCTACCCGTAGGCAGCATTTTGCGAGGCAGCTTTGAGCCGATTGATGGCGGGTTGCAATACGTAGCCAACTCCGTCGAGATTGCCGATCGCATTTACGAACTCAACGCCGCTTCTGACACGCTTCACGATCGTAAAGACCCGCGTGAAACCAGGACAGGGGCCATCCTGACCGATGCCGCCATTGGCGCTGCCGGGGGCGCGGTTGTGGGTGAAGTGCTCGGAGATATCGATGTCTTTGAAGTCTTGGGCGGTGCAGCGGCGGGCGTCATTGTGGGCAACACAACAGCACCCGCAGTGGTGGTAATTGAGCCGGATGAGCCGATTTTGTTATACGCGCAGTAGGTTTACTCTCTCTGCCTGAGCCGATCAATCTCTGCTTGGAGGTCGGCCAGCTCTCGCTGTAGGGTCTCGACTTCGTTGCTATTGCGGTCGACGGGTTCGGCATCGATGACCTCGCCATCTCCATTGGGCGGGTCAGATCGACGTGGGTAGTTGCCCCGTTTAATGGCCTCGTATTCCGCTGAGGTGGCCCAGTCGAGCAGATAGCTAATCCGCTCCACCGGAAAGGGGTGGGTCATCATCGGCCCGCCGCCGATGCCGTTGTACAAGATGAATTTGTAAACCTGGTTGAGGCCGTCATCATCAAGGCTGTGGTAGCGTTCCGACTGTTTGACAAACGCCTCTAGATCCAGCTCGTGGGCATACTGATGGCTGCCCCCAGAGAGCTTCATCATGGTACGCATCACCCCTTCTACGTCGTCACTGGCCAGCAGCGCCGCCCGGTCAGACGAGAGTTCTGCCTTCCGCCGCCATTCATAAAACGCGTAGAGCAAACCGCTGCTGATCAAATTGCCCAGGCCAAAGGTCATCTCCCCAATGATCGAGGCGGCATTCATGGCCCACTTTGCCATTTGATTTAGGGTGGTGTGGCCGCACTGAATGTGGCCACACTCGTGGGCTACGACAATCTTTAACTCGGCTTCTGAGAGTAAATCCAGCAGTCCGGTGGTGACAACGATGCAAGGCATGTCTTCCCCCAGGGCGTAGCTGTTCGCCGTTTGATTGTGGGTAACAAACAGGGTCGGCTCGGGCCTCATATCCAGCGCCGCCACCGCTTCTTTGAAGCAGCGATAGAGGGTCGGGTACTGGTCAACGCCTGCCTGCACAGTGTTTCCCATCAGATAAACCTGCTGGGGGCGCTCATAGACAAACTCTACAAACTTACGCGCCACCAGATCAAACCCTGGCACGCTGCGGAGGGTGGCCTCGGCTTGCCGGTCAAGCGGATGGCGAAAGGCATCACTGGAAATGTCGGGGTATTGGGGCATGAGAGCAAGTTGGGTAGGGGGTAATGGGTCTGAACTCAAAGCTCAAAACTCAAAATTGAGAACTCATCAGGGGTGCCCCCACAGGAGCAATCCCAGCTCGATCCAAAATCTTAGGAATCAAATCTTCCCGACGAATCGCCATCAGATGAACCCCCTGGCAAAGGTCTCGGGCAGCTTTGACTTGCTCAGCTGCGATCGCAACCCCTTCCTCAAGGGGGTCAGCAGCGGCGGCAAGGCGGTCAATGATGGATTGAGGAATCTGAACGCCGGGGACACAACGGTTAATAAACGCTGCATTTTTGGCAGACTTGAGCAAAAAGATGCCCGCTAAAACCGGGCGATCGCAACCGGCAGCGATCTGGGCCATAAATTTATCCAGGCAGTCAAAGTCAGAAATCAATTGACTTTGGAAAAACTGAGCCCCGGAGACAATCTTGCGCTCAAATCGACGCTGCAGCCCTGACCAACTGGGCGATTGGGGATCCACCGCCGCCCCGGCGAACATATCCAGGGGGCCATCGGGTAGCGCTTTTTCGTTAGAATCAATCCCTTGATTGAGCTGATCAATCATCCTCAGCAGCCGAGTTGACTCATAGTCAAAAACCCCCTTGGCCTTCGGATGATCGCCCGCCTTGATCGGGTCCCCCGTCAGGGCCAACACATTGCGAATCCCCAGGGCATGGGCCCCCATCAGGTCAGCCTGCAACGCAATCCGGTTGCGATCGCGACAGGCCATCTGACAAATCGGCTCAATCCCTTCGCGCAGCAGCATCACCGAGCAGGCCAGAGGCGACATCCGCAGCACCGCTCGACTACCATCTGTGATGTTGACCGCATGCACCCGCCCTTTTAGCAAACGGGCCATCTTGAGCATATTGCCAGGGTCTCCGCCCTTGGGCGGCATCACCTCAGCCGTCACCAAAAACGCT
This sequence comes from Cyanobacteria bacterium P01_D01_bin.44, assembly GCA_039200855.1. Taxonomy (GTDB): domain Bacteria; phylum Cyanobacteriota; class Cyanobacteriia; order Phormidesmidales; family Phormidesmidaceae; genus SIO4C1. The sequence continues at coordinate 6,490 of JBCCRZ010000329.1, forward strand.
CCCCGATGGACCGCCGACCGAAATCGGCTGATCTTGTTCGCGCTGTAGCCGTTTGCAGACCCGTTTGCAGAAAGTGCCATTAATTTGTTTTCTTAATTAAAAATTAATCCTGGTTAGTCTAGTGTTACCCAGACAGAGCGTTCCGGGTAGCGGTTCGGTAAAAGTTCATAAGTTTTTGATGGGGACGGGGGTAGGGTTGATTCTCTAGAAAAAGGAAAGAAGCGCCCGTAAATTATGACTGAACAAACGGATAGCTTTGGTAATGGAGGCATGCCCCGCTTTACGAAAGGCCGACATTGCCCAGGATCGCAACAGCGCCATCAAGGTC
>JBCCRZ010000330.1:0-6798 GCA_039200855.1 Cyanobacteria bacterium P01_D01_bin.44
AGGTTACTGACTCACCGAGCGCAGCGAACTCACCGAGCGCAGCGAACTCACCGAGCGCAGCGAACTCACAGAGCGCAGCCACCCCACTGAGCGCAGCGACCCCACCAGCGAAGCGCACTCACCACCTCACCCAGCGCAGCGACCCCACCCCATCTCAACCAAAATTTACTGTCTAAGAGAAAATACGCAAGAGTGTGCGGAAATTTTTCTGAGGGGGCGTATATGTATAAAGACTGTGTAAGAGACATTCCCTTGCTGTGGGTGTTCATGCACCGTACATCTACGGTTGATCCTCAAGCGGCTAGTGTACCTAGTGCGGATCACATTGAGCATCTGTTTTGTCCTTTAACATTGAGTGCAGGTCTGATTGCACTTTGCAGACGCCTCCCAGGAGCTTATGAATTACGGAAAAGTTCGATATCAGATGGTTGAGTCTGACGAGACCATTTTGCTAAAAATTTGGGAACCGGCTGCCGTCGATGATAATCGCCTCAAGCCTTATTTCTTTATGGTGAATTATTCGGTGCCGTCGATGGGTGAGGCGAAGGCGATTTTAAAGCAGTATATGCTGCACAATTATTCTGAGGAAAATGTGAGTACGGCAACGGAAGAACCGGCTTCATTGATTAATCGACTAAGGCAGTCGTTGCTGCCGATTTAGCACAGCTTTAATGTGCCAGTCGAGGTTGAGTCCCTGGGTACTATTTAACAAATTCCGTTGGTCTTAAGATAGAACTGAGCCACTTGGGGATTCACTCACCACATGTCAAAACGTATTTATTTTTCTGGATTGGTAGCAGGCACTGCGCTGGTGCTATCTGCTTGCACGGTAGAGAGCAGCGGTGGCGGTCTCATCATTGAGACGGATCCCCCCCCTGCCCAGGGCGATCAGCTGGTAATCCAGCCAATTCGGGTGTGTGATGACAGCGGTGGGCAATGTGCCCAGACGGGCTTTTTTGACGCAGTCACCCAAAAACTCTGGGACCAGGCGGGGTTGGAGGTGACCTTTTTGCCGATTAATCAGCTCAATGACTCCACCTATCTCAGTGTCTCGCCGGGGGCTGGTAGCAACAGCGAGTTTTCTGAGCTGTCCTTTTCGGGCGGAAGGGGGGCGTTTGGTCGTCACCCGAGTTCTGATCGAGACAGCGGCCCCATCAATCTGTGGTTTGTAGACACCATCGAAGTCGGCAGCGGCTTGGTGCAGTATGGCAATGCCTGGGTGGGCTCTAACGGGGTGCTGATCAGCGACGATATTTTTGACTTTAATAACGGAGCGGGCCGCATTGATGTGATCGCCCACGAGGTGGGCCACAATTTGGGCCTGCGGCACTCGACCCTGGGGGCAGGGCCTGCCAATAACCTGATGAGCGATGGGCGCAGTCGGGCGATTCCGGGCACGATTGATGACATTTACCCAGACGGAGCCCGGTTAGGTCAACTCACAAATGATCAAATCCGCGAGGCGCGCAGCAGTGGTTTCTTATTTAGCGCCGCAGGTTTAGCGAGCCTGAGCAATGCATCCTCGGATGTGGTGATGAGAGAAGCGCCGACGGGGCCGATTGCCGAAGCAGATGCGATGCCGATTGGGTTTGAGGCGTCGGTCGGGGGGTTAAAGGTGCCGAAGGATTTGATCACAGGCTTTAGCTTGGAGACAGGCGGTGCGGCTGAGCTCATTGTCGAAGACTCAGGCGACCAGGGAGGCGGTGATATAGGGATTGGGCTAGTGGCTGAGGCAGATGCAGCATCGGTGCCGGAGCCAGGGATTTCGGTTTTGGTGTGGTTGGGGTTAGCCGGAATTGGGGGGCGTTGCCTACAAAAGAGGAGAGGCTAATGAAGGCATTAAAGATTTCAAAACTATTGACGGCCCTGCTGATTTTTGGCTGGGTTGGGGGAGCTATGGCCTGTGTGCCGTCTACGGATTTGTCTGCCGCGGGTGAGGCGGCTTCAGAGACAGACGGGGATGTGGCTGTGATTGAGCCAGAGGTTGAGGCAGATCTGCCGACGGACGACATGACGCTAGAGGATGCGATCGCACTGCCCCCCGAGACAAAGACCTACGTATCCGAAAACGGTCGTTACAAACTAGAAGTCAGCACCGCCGATGGATGGGCCACGCCCCAGGCAGAAGGACGGCTCTATCGCCTGGATGATGGTGCCGCCAGCGAAGATGAAACCTTGCTGTGGCAGCAGCCCTTGCCCCAGGAATATGGTCCCCGTTTTGTGAGCGTGGGGACTGAGGGGGAGGTGCTCTTGCTGGATGAATATATTAATGTGGCAAGTCCCTATGCCGTGATGGTAATGGACTTGTCAGGGGAGGTAGTTGCCCAGCACAGCTTTGACGATGTGCAAGCGGTGGTGGATATCCCCCGCGCTGAAATGGTCGAGCAGGCCGAGACCGGCTGGTGGATCAGCGACTCACCAGAATGGGAAGATGACGCGCAGGTTTCTGTGGCCACCTCGGGGAAGACTTTGATTATTGACCTCACCAATGGTCAACTGTCTTTGTAGCCTTCATTCCCCGCCCCCTTCTCCCATATCTCTATGAACGCTCCCCTTAAAATTCTCCAAATCGTGCCGTCGATTTCACTGGTCTACGGGGGTCCTAGCCAGATGGTACGGGGGCTAAGCGGCGGGCTGGCGCGGCAGGGGGCCGCCGTCACGGTGATCACCACTGATTCCAACGGCGACATTGATCAGCCGCCCCTGGATGTGCCCCTCAACCAGCCAGTGGCCCAAGACGGCTACGAGGTGATTTACTTTCGCTGTTCACCCTTTCGGCGCTATAAGTTTTCGCTGGGGCTGCTTAACTGGCTGCGGCAGCATGCCCAACAGTACGATCTGGCCCATATCCATGCCCTGTTTTCGCCGGTGAGCACGGCCTCGGCATCGGTGGCTCGGTGGCAGGGACTGCCCTATATCATGCGGCCCCTGGGCACCCTCGATCCGGCGGATTTGCAAAAGAAAAAACAGTTCAAACAGGTCTATGTATCTCTGTTTGAGCGAGCTAACCTCAAGGGGGCAGCGGCGATCCACTTTACCAGCCCCCAAGAGGCCAAGGTATCAGAGCGATTTGGCCTAACTACCCAAGATTTGGTGATGCCGTTAGGGGTTAGCCTGCCTGAGTTTCACCAGTCTGAGGCGGAGGCCGCACAGGCTGTCCGCGAACAGTTCAAGATTGCGGCGGGGGTGCCGATTGTGCTCTTTATGTCGCGGGTCGATCCTAAAAAGGGGCTCGATCTGTTGTTGCCTGCCTTAGGGCAGCTCAAGCAAACCGGGGTGCCGTTTCACTTTGTGCTAAGCGGGGCTAACCCCCAAGATCGGGCCTATGAACGTGCGATCGCAACCCAAATCCAGGCTTCACCACTGAACGACTGTACCACCCTGACCGGCTTTGTCTCAGGCGATCTCAAGGCCCAGCTTTTGCAAGCTGCCGATCTGTTTGTGTTGCCGTCTTACTATGAAAATTTTGGCATCGCTGTGGCCGAGGCGATGATGATGGGTAAGCCCGTGGTGATTTCTGACCAGGTGCATATCTGGCCCAACATCCAAAGCAGCGAGTCGGGATGGGTGGTGCCCTGTGAAGTTGCGCCGCTTAAGACCGCCTTGCAACAGGCACTTTCCGGGGCTGACGAACGCCAGCGCCGAGGCAAGAATGCCCAACAGTATGCCACTGCAAATTATGGATGGGATGCGATCGCCCAGCGGATGATCCAGACTTATCAAGATCTGCTCACCCAAAATCAGGCATTCTGAATTGTCGTTGGGGCTTATTGAGAAAACTTTATGGTTGTCAAGGCACGGCTAGCCCTTATCGATATAGCCCTGACCTAGGGCGTCTTCGATGGCATTAATGGCTCTCTGCCGATCGGCATCTTTAGCCGCGCCATAGCCTTGACAGGCCCCCAAAAAGCCAGCCGTCATGACAATGGCGGCACACTTGAGACTGGGCTTAACGTCTTGCTTGGTGAGAATCACACCCCAGCCTGCGGCCAGAATGACACTGTAAGCAATCATCATCGTTTTCAGCAAATTTCGCTTACGCCAGCCAATCCGCATGGCCGACTTTTCTAACAAGACGGGGACACTGAGGCGAGTTTTAACGAGTTGATTAGGTGTCATGGGGGCTGAGTGGAGAAAAGGCGTGTGAGCAGCAACTAACCAGATGACCATGATGGTAGGTATCTATGGAGAAGATACTGGGAAGTCCCGCAGGAACCCCCAAGAATCGAGTTAGCCTTGCATAAACTACACGAAACACCCTCTTGTCAACAAGATTCTTTAATGTGTACCCACAGACAGCCTCAACGGTTCTCCAGGGCTTTTGGGGAACAGGGACGACGTTTGACGATACCTGACGATATAAATGTTGCCCTTCACACCCTTGGGCTCCCCGTCTCGGGCCATTTGCTTCTAAAATAAGCATTCGTGCAGATGCCCCCTAAACCCAATGCCTGAAGAGCAAATTGACCTATTCGGTGTAGCTGAAACGACCCGTGACCTGAGTCCTGACCAGTTTGAGCAAATCCCTACCAGTGCAAAGATCCCGATCCCGCGGGGCACTTACGAAAATCTCGATCAGCTTGCGACCCATTGCAATAGCTGTCAGCGCTGTGGTCTAGCCGAGGGGCGTACCCATGTCGTGATCAGTCGGGGGAGTCGCACTGCACCGATTTTGGTCATTGGCGAGGGGCCAGGTCAACAGGAAGATGAGCAGGGTTTGCCCTTTGTAGGCCGCTCGGGGCAGCTGCTGGATAAAATCCTGGCCTCGGTAAAACTCGACATTGAGAAAGATGTCTATATCTGCAACGTGGTTAAATGCCGCCCGCCGGGTAACCGCGATCCCGGCACCGATGAGGCCGCCGCCTGCAAGCCCTATCTGTTAGAGCAAATCCGCCTGGTGGACCCCAAAATTATCTTGCTCACGGGCAAAATCGCGATGAAAAACCTGCTGAATATTACCCAGGGCATCACTAAGGTGCGCGGCCAGTGGCGAGAATGGGAAGGTCGCCACTGCATGCCCATTTTCCACCCCGCCTATTTACTCAGAAACCCATCGCGGGAACCGGGTAAGCCAAAGTGGCTGATGTGGCAGGATATTCAGTCGGTGCGGAAGAAGTTGGATGAGTTGACCGGGGAAGGGTAGAGGGTGGAGAGTAGAGGGACGTGGGGATAGGGGATGAGGGAGATAGGGGAGATAGGGGAGATGGAAATCATGACCTACTCACCTACCCACTACCCACTACCCACTACCCACTACCTTTCTACGCATATTGACTCGGCACCGGGTACACCCCATTCAACACATACTCGCCAATCGCCTTAAATTTGTAGTCCACCGGGTCATGCAGGCTAAAGGTGCGCAGATCGCGCCAGTAGCGGTCAAAGCCATAGTGGGCAGCGGTGGCGCGGGCTCCCATCAGTTCAAACATTTGAGAGGTGATGTTGACACCGACCTTGATGGCAAAGGCTTTGGCACTGGCGGATGCGATCGCAACCTCACCGCGTTCTTCAAAGGTCAGGTCAGTGCCCTTTCCCCAGGCGGTTTGCAGCTTGTCAGCGGCGCGCTCTGCCAGGGCAATGGCGGCTTGCAGGTCGGTCCAATATTCGCCGTATCGATGCAAGATAAAGGGATCGTCCGTGGCTTTGTCAACGCCAGAGGTCAGCCAGGGGCGGGTTTTGGCAGTGGTATAGCCTTTGGCGGCGTCCAGAGCGCCCTCGGCGATACCTAAATAGGTAAAGACTTTGCCCAGCTGAGACACTAAGAAAATCAGGGTGGGGAAGGCGCTTTCGGGCACCGGGGGTGGCCCGACCAGCTCATCTGCGGCGACGTGGACATTCTCAAAGGTGTAGCTGCCGCTGACAGTGCGACGCTGGCCCAGATTATTCCAGTCGTGGTTATAGCGAACGCCGGGGCGGTCCTTGGGGATGATGAAAACCATCGGCCGATCGCCTTGGAGGGCTGCGATCGCATTCATATCGGCAGCCGCCACCCCCGTACCAAAGCTCTTGATGCCATTTACCCGAAAGTTATTGCCCTCGGGCTCAATCTTCAGCCGGGCATCCCGTGCATTCAAAGCATTGGCCCAAAATAGATTTTGCTCAGTGGTGAGTCGATAGTAGTGCTCAGCTTGACCGGGGCGACCAATGGCAGCGGCGGCATGGACCAGCGTCGCATGATTCGCATAGAGCTGCCCCACGGACCCTTGCGCCTTGGCCAGAGTCTTGACCACCTGATATACATCAGGAAATTTAGCACCCGCGCCGCCATACTCACGGGGGATGGGCAATAGCAACAGACCGGTGCGCTTTAGCGCCTCAACTTCGACAGTGGGGATACCTGCCTCGGCATCTTGTTGCACGGCATTGACCATAAGTTGTTGACCCACCTTAGCGGCGACTGCCAGATAGTCTCGAACGTCTATTTTTTGAAGGTTGATAGTATTCACCATGGATCGTCTCATGTCCTGTACGACCGTCACTCTATAAATCAATCGAGAAGAAATTGGGGCGGTCAGTGGAGAGGAGATATTCATAGAGATGGCTCTGTTACCATAAGTGCAGATGAGTTAGCGAATCGCTTATGACTCAAGCTGGTACAGAGCGCTTAGTCAGCACACCGGATAAAGCAGAAATACTCGAAGAGGCAGTGGGTTCATTTAACCATAGCTATTTGCAAATTCGCCTGGGTAAGGTTCTTGATAGTGAAACCTATACGGCTTGTGCTGAGCTGAGCCTGGATACCAGCGAATTAGACTTTGAGCAGCTTGAAGTTAAACTGCGACGAGATGAGGTAAAGCC
>JBCCRZ010000331.1:0-6787 GCA_039200855.1 Cyanobacteria bacterium P01_D01_bin.44
CTGAGTTGCAAGGTCTTGGCAATGGCGCGGGCGGTGGGGCTCTGATCGCCGGTGATCATGACGGTCTTGACCCCCGCCTGGTGAAACGCCTCAATCAGAGCTGGCACCCCGGCTCGAATGGGGTCGGCCAACCCCACCAACCCTAGCCAGATCAGGTTGTTTTCAATCACTGACTCAGCCTTTTCTCCCGGTGGATATGTGCCCTGGCCGTAGGCAAAGCCTAAGACTCGCAGGGCTTTGCCCGCCAACTGCTGGTTACTCAGCCCAATCCGCTTCCGATCGCTTGCCGTCAAGGGGTGCACCGTCTCACCTTGCTGGCAGCGATCGCACCGTGACAACACTGTCGCCGGACTTCCTTTCACAGCTATCAGGGTCTGGGCTTCCGCCTCTGGAGAGGACGGCACTACCTGATGGATCGTACTCATCACCGGGTGGGTTTGGGTGCGGGGATAGGTCACCAGCAGAGGTGATTGGCTACGCAGGTCAACCACATCCAGATGGGCTGTCACTGCCATCTCGATCAAGGCTGTTTCTGTGGCTGAGCCTGTGATGGTAGGTGGCCCATCAGTCTGTGGTTCAATCTGAGCATTGCTACATAGCACCGCCACCTGCATTAGCAGACCAGCCGCAGTTGTATGCGCTTTGTCTTTAGTATCTGTGCCTACCTGTGTATCTGTGCCTACCTGCACCTCTGAGACAGCCATTTTATTCTCAGTAATGGTGCCAGTTTTATCGAGACAAACGGTCTGGACAGCCCCCAGCGCCTCAACCGCATTCAGGGTGCGAATGAAGATATTACGTCGGCGCATCTCTCGGATGCCCAATGCCAGGGTAGTCGTGGCAATGGTGGGTAGCCCCTCCGGCACCGCCGCCACCGCTAAGGAAATCGCGATTTTGAGCATGGGCAAAAGGGCATATCCTCGCAGGATGCCGATGCCAAACACCAGGGCACACACAGCGCAGCTGAGCACCACTAACTGCCCACCTACAGTATCTAGCTGTCTTTGCAATGGGGTATCAGCGGCTGGGGTGGTATCGACCAGCTGCTGGATTTTGCCGAGTTCTGTGTTAGGGCCAGTGGAGGTTGCGATCGCACCCCCTTGCCCACCCGTTACCAGCGTCCCTTTGTAGACCATATTGGTGCGTTCTGCCAGCGGCATCTCCCCGGTGAGAAGCACATCAGTTGTTTTCTCAACCGGGATGCTCTCGCCAGTCAAAGCCGCCTCGTTGATTGTCAGCCCTTGGCTGTCAATGACCCGCGCATCGGCGGCCACAAAGCTGCCCGCCCGCAAGATCAACAAATCTCCTGGCACCACCGCTGTGGCTGCAATTTGCTGTTCTTGACCCGCTCGCACGGCGCAGGTCATCTGCTCCCCTCGCGCCTTGAGGGCCCGAATAATCTTTTCTGACTGGGTTTCGGTCAGATAGCCAATCGTGGCATTGATGCCAACAACCCCCATAATAACTGCCGCATCGATCTCACCCCCCGTAAAGAGACAGAGCCCTGAAGCAGCCGTTAATAGGGCAACGGGTAGCGTTATAAATTGAGCCAGCAAGATCTTTAAGTTAGATCGGGATACGACCTCAGGCAAAGTGTTGGGGCCATATTTGTCAAGATTATTTTTGGCGTCTTCTTCAGATAACCCCTTCGTTGACGAGGTGTTGAAATGCTTGACCACCACAGATGCTTCAAGCTGATACCAGTCTTCTAGGGTTTGTTCATAGCCTGGACTGGGCTGGACTGCTTGAGACACTGTGGTCATGACCTCAGAAAGGGGAACAAACGCTTTATTTTAGCGAATCAGCCCTGGCATTTGTACCTGTGACCGGGGCTAACGAATCGTGCAAATTAAGTATTGACAGGCCCCTACGGCAATCCATTCGTCTAACACTTTTGAAGAGACAAACAGGGTGACCGGGGTCTTCTCCTGGGTAGGGAGCTGTAGCTGTAGCGTTCGCTCATCTTTCAGCTGAGGCAGCAGGGCCTGAATATCGTACTGGCCCTAGGCTCCGGCAGTGCGCCGATGAAATATTGGCGGGTCATATTGGGGGCGGTGAATTGGTTCCCCGAGGCGGTATTGAGCACCAGGGGGCGGGTTGCATCAAGGTGGATGCGCTGCGATGGGGTGATCAGCCGCAAATAAAACCCTCGACGGTTTGCTTCCATCTGCTTGAAGGCGGTCACCTCCCACTGATGGCTGTCTGTATCGATTAGCTCATGTTGGGCTTGATAGACCCATTGATCGGCTTCTTTTAAAAATTGAACTTCAGCCAGAGCAACGGGGGCAGCCCACCAGCCGATCAGCAAGAGGGACAGCCCCATGATCAATGCCAGTTTGGCTAAGGTTTTGGCCAGGCGATGCTGAGTCTTGATATGGAGGATTGCCCCAGCGACTATGCTGATCAGGGTTGCAATTGCAATAAAGCTAAAAAGTTGTTTCATGGTGCCTGTCCCCGACTGGGTAGCTCAACAGCTGTTGTGGGTCATAGGCCCCTCGATTTAACCAGACTTGTAAACCCACCGGGGGGCGAATTTCGGCCAATAATGTTCTCAACGTTTCGCCTTCAAGGCTTTCTGCTTCGAGGAGGGTTTGGGCAATGTGCTCTAAAACATTTCGGTTTCTCATCAAAATCTCTAACGCGATCTGGTGGGCTTGCTCCATGAAATTTTTAATCTCATGGTCAATGGCTTCGGCCAGCTGGGGGCTCACCGCCCGCCGCGGTTGCGGAAACCCCTCTAAAAACTGAGACGGGCTACGATCAACCGCCACCGGGCCGAGAGCTTTGCTCATGCCATAGAGGGTGATGCAGCGCTCGGCCAGATCGGTCGCCTTTTGAATATCGTCACTGGCTCCGGTGGATACCTTGCCAAACACCAGCTCCTCAGCGGCTCGCCCCCCAAGCAAGGTCACCAACCGGCCTCGAATTTCGTCTTCGATCATCAAGAACCGATCATCTTCTGGCAGCTGTAGGGTGTAGCCCAGGGCCGCCACCCCCCGAGGCACAATCGAAATCTTTTGCACCAGACCCGCCCCAGGCATCAATGCCCCAATGATGGCATGGCCTGCTTCATGATATGCCACCGTCCGTTTTTCGAGATCGTTGAGCACACGCGATTTTTTCTCCAGACCCGTGAGAATGCGCTCAATGGCTTCATTAAAATCGGTCATCATCACGGCTTCTCGATCCTGACGGGCCGCCAGCAGCGCCGCTTCGTTTACCAAATTAGCCAGGTCAGCCCCGGCAAAACCAGGGGTGCGGGCAGCGAGTTTATCCAAAGCCACATCGTCCGCTAAATGGACGGTTTTAGCATGCACCTCCAAAATCGCTTCTCGACCCTGGCGATCGGGGCGATCGACCACGATCCGCCGGTCAAATCGGCCTGCTCTCAATAGGGCTGGATCAAGTACCTCGGGCCGGTTGGTAGCCGCCAGTAAGATCACCCCTGCGTTAGGCTCAAACCCATCCATTTCGGCCAGCAGCTGATTTAGGGTTTGCTCCCGCTCATCGTTGCCAGAAAAAGGGCTATTGGCCGAGCGAGACTTACCCAGGGCATCGAGTTCATCAATAAAGACAATGCAGGGAGATTGCTGCTTGGCCTGTTCAAAGAGATCACGCACTCGAGAGGCCCCCACCCCCACAAACAGCTCAATAAACTCTGAGGCAGAAATACTAAAGAAAGGAACGCTAGCTTCTCCGGCAATGGCCCGCGCCAGTAAGGTTTTACCCGTACCCGGTGGGCCGACCAGCAAAACCCCCTTGGGAATCTTGGCCCCCAACCGCGTATACTTCTGCGCATTTTGCAGAAAGTCCACAATCTCTTGCAGTTCGGCTTTCGCTTCATCTACCCCCGCCACGTCATCAAAGGTAATCTGATTGCCCCCCTCTGAGTAAATTCGGGCTTTACTTTTACCCACCCCGAGGGCCGCAGGCCCCCCCTGCATGCGATTGGCCATAAAGCTAAACAACAGCCATAGCATGAGCAACGGGAAGATCAGCCCTAGCAGACCGCCCAGCCAGCCCCTGTTCTCAGCTGGCAAGGCAGTAATCTCAACCTCATGGGCTCGTAGGATGCTGGGCAACTCTGAATCCTCGGGCAGCGGTATGGTGAGCTGAGTTTCCGGTTCTGGGGCATCCTCTACAGCCGTGAGGTCAGGCAATGGCTTTAGGGTGTACTCAATTTGCCTGGCCCCGACTTTGGCCGTGGCTACCCGGCCGCTTTCGACCTGCTCAATAAAGTCGCTGTAGGGCACTTCTTCTTTGCGAGACACGCGGCCAAACACCAGCGAGATTAAAAAGAACCACATCATGATCCAAATCAGGCTGCTAATCACTTGCCCAAAGTTGGTCTTGGGGTCTTGAGGGGTATTTGAACGCGGTGTAGGAGTATCGTTTGACATAGAACGTAAACGGTGAGCAGCAATATTCGGCAGGTTTTTTTTCTCGTCGAGATATAGATCCTGCCGGAGGCTTTTAGTCTAGACAAGAAATTTGGGGAACTTATGAGTATGGGGGATGTTGCGCCGGGATGTGGTGGAGGCGTTAGCCGCAGGTCAGTTTCAGATTTACGCGGTTGAAACGATTGATCGGTGCATGGAAGTCTTGACTGGCCTGGATGCACGCCAGCGCGGTGTATGTGATTCGACATCTACAGGACCCGTGATTTAAAGCAGCTCCTTATAGGTTTTATCCAGTCCTTGCAGAAAAATTGAATCCGAATGTTGCTTGAGCCAATTGGTGATTGGAGAATCTGGCATCAGCTCTTTTGCCTGGATCAAGTTTCTGACGAAACTGTCTTGAATTGCCATATTCAGATCATTTGACGATTGTGAAGACACATAAACTCACTCTCCCAATCAGAGATGATGGATGAAGATGTGGTCAGAGCCATAGCAGTTTAAGCCTTAATAATCAAACTGCCCAGCACCTACGCCAATAAGGGCCTTTTCTTTAGGCTCCGGTTTATCCGCCACAATGCACTCCGTGGTGAGGGTCATTGCTGCAATCGAGGCCGCATTTTGGAGGCCGCTGCGGGTGACTTTCGCCGGGTCAACGATGCCCGCATCGAACATGTTGACGAACTTATTTGCGATCGCATCATAACCCACATTAAATGCCTGCTCCTTGATGTGTTCCGCAATCACCGCCCCATTTTGACCGGCATTCTCCGCAATCCGTCGAATCGGTGCATAGAGGGCCCGAGCAACAATTACCGCCCCGGTCAATTCCTCGTCGCCTAGATGTTCTCGTGCCCCCCGAGGGCCCAAAATGACAGCAACGGCCTCAGATAAAAGGTTAATACCTCTTTCCAGGGCATGCCATCTTCGTCAATGCCTCAATACAGATAACACCACCTGCCGCCGACACGAACATAGGTTTCGTCAATCACCCCAACCTCTCCGATTTTGCCTTTCCGCTTTGTTCGTATCTGCTCTGTAAAATGAGGTATAAAGCGCTCCTCCCAATCCCTCACAGTTTCATGGGTGAACGTAAAGCCTCGGAGCAAGAAGAACTCGGCCACCTCTCGATAGCTGAGTTTGTATCGCAACTTCAATAAAGTTGAAAGGCGTCCTTGTCCGCTCATTATAGGTACGGCCACACACCTTACATCGAAACATGGCATAGCCTAGGTTAGTCTGACGTTGTAGCGCCGAGACATGGGTCGAGTGACTTAGTAGGGCCATCCATAGAAGGTAGATAGGGTATTTTTAGGGACATTCCTTAGCCTACCAGTACGATGGCCAGCACTCTATTTTGGCGACTCAGTTCTGACAGCTGCCCTTAGCTGGCTATTGCTGTGGGGTTTTCAATGTCCAAACCACGCCGACTGTGATCAGCAATAGACTCATAAACAGGCCAGTCCCCCCAACCTCACCGCCTGGTCGCTCATACTCTAGCAGGGAATTGGCTTGGGTCTCTGCCAGGATTTCTTGGTATTCCTGGGGTTGGTAAAAATCATCCATATAAAAACCCCCACTGGCAAGCTAGTGGGGAAACACTTCTGCGGACCTATTGTGCCCGTGCTCAGGGTGGGGCTAACTGGTGATAGCCAGCCGTACAATATTGATAAACCAGACCAATAAGACAAATTTAATAATAAAGATGAATTCACTTAGCCAGCTTGAAATCTCTTGTAAGTTGCTGACTTCTCTTGATGACAGTGCTTGCTATCTCAAGCTAGTGTTTGAAATATTTGTGGATGATCAGTGCTTTTGTGATTTTACGTATTATGCAGTGGACTTGAACGCCCTGGTTCAGTCTATTCATCAGAATGGTCAATTCTATATCATTACCTGTGGGTGTGGTATTCCCGGCTGCATCGGGATTGTCAGAGGGATTCAGGTCCTGCATGATCAAGGCTCGGTGAGTTGGCTGGTTACTCAACCCCGACCATCACGGACATTGATATTTGAGCGAAAAATGTATGAGGATGCTATTTATGCCGCTGTCAATCAAGGTCAGGAACTGATTACACAGGCGAAGCATCGCAATCAGACACTATTTGTGGTTCCCAGACAAAATGCAAAACTACTCGGGTGTGTTTGAAGTTTATTCTTGGAGGGCACCTCACGCTTCACTCAACGACAATCAGCACTGAACTAGTCGGTGCTGTGTTCCTTGATTCTAAACTTTTCCGTTCTGGCGGCTGCACGCCCCTGACCCAGGGACTTCGGATGCTTTGTCATGCCATTTGGCGTTTTGAGAGCCTGTCGTATCGAGTTCCATTTGCAGAGCCTTGCCAAACACGGCGGTGGCGCGGTAGATATCGCCAGTATTGAGTCGTAGA
>JBCCRZ010000332.1:0-6780 GCA_039200855.1 Cyanobacteria bacterium P01_D01_bin.44
ATCGCTCACCCGCCATTCTACATAGCGCTTTAACCGAGTTATCCAGTCGTTCATCCGCTGCCCCATGCCCATGTTGGTTATAAGCCTACGACTTTATGGGCGGTGGAGGATTAAAAAGTTAAAGGTTGGGTGAGTTAGTGAAGTGGTGAGTTAGTGAGGTGGTGAGTTAGTGAAGTGGTGAGTTAGTGAGGTGGTGAGGCGAGCTTATTCACCTATTCACCAGCGCAGCGCACTCACCATTTCACCTTTCTACCTCATCGTCAACGTCTTCGACGGCGCTGGCTGCTTGCTCATCTGCATCATCTGCTCAAACCGGGCCTCGGGCTGCTGCGCCCCTTGACCAACCGGCGCGGCAATCGGAATCAGCTGCACTGCACAGGCTTTAAGCTCAGGCTCTAGAGAAATCGGACACACCTCTGGGTGGGTGAGGGCATTGACCTCGGCGTTGTCGGCCCACAAAAAGCCCCAGTGCATAGGCATAAACACCGTGCCTCGGGTGATATTTTGGGTGACCAGTACCTTGAGCTGTACAAAGCTGCGCTGCGATCGCACCTCCAGCCAGTCCCCACTCTGGATTTCTAACCTCTGAGCGTCGCGGGGGTTCACCTCTAACAACGGCTCCGGGTGCATCTTCACTGTCTTCTCAATGCGGCCCGTGCGGCTTTGAGTGTGCCAGTGACCATACAGACGCCCAGTCGTCAGCACAAAGGGATAGTCCGCATTAGGCGGCTCCGCTAACCCCTTGATGTGGAAGGCCGCAAACCGAGCCCGCCCATCTGGGGTCGGAAACCGCAAATCGGCATACAGTCGCTTGTCAAACTTATCCGCCGCCGTCTCTGGGGTTTCCTCCGCTGGGCAGGGCCACTGGATGGGGCCAGCCGCCAATCGCCCGTGGCTAAGGCCGGTCATATCGCAAACCCGCCCCGCCGTCAGACTGACAAACTCTTGATAAACTTCGGCGGCGCTATCATAGGCAAACTGTTGCTCAAAGCCCAGCCGACGACCCACCTCAGCAAAGATCTCCCAGTCTGCTCGAGCCTCGCCCAGGGGCTCTCGAAAGGCTGGGCAGTAGGTCACCACCCGCTCAGAGTTGGTCATGATGCCTGTTTTCTCACCCCACTGCGTCGCGGGCAGCAGCACGTGGGCAAAGGCCGCGGTCTCCGTCGGGTAGTAGGCATCCTGACAAATCGTAAACGGCGACTGGCGCAGGGCAGCCTGGGTGCGTTTAATATCGGGCATACTCACCGCCGGGTTGGTCGCGGCCACCCAAAAGACCCCGACTTGCCCCTGCTCCAGAGCCAACATCATGTCCCAGGCCGCCAGACCCGGCACAGGCGAGATACTGCCCTGCGGGAGCTGCCATACCTGCTCAACGACCTGACGGTGGTCTGGATTTTTGACCAGACGATATCCCGGCAGAATGTGAGAGAGCCCCCCCGCCTCCCGCCCCCCCATGGCGTTAGGCTGACCCGTGAGAGAAAATGGCCCCGCACCGGGTCTACCCACATTGCCCGTCATTAGGTGTAGGTTAATAATCGTACGAACTTTAGCTGTGCCCTCGCTGGACTGGTTGATCCCCATCGACCATAGCGACAGCACCCGCTCTGACTCGCCCCACCATTTAGCCGCCTGCTCAATCTCCTTAACCGGGACGCCACAAATCTCGGCCACCCGCTCCGGCGGATAATGCTGCAATACCTCAACATACTGACCAAAGCCGGTCGTACACTCGTCTATGAAAGCGGGCTCGATCTGAGCGTTTTTGAGCAGCAGATAGGCGATCCCATTTAGCAAGGCAATATCGGTCCCCGGTTTAATTGCCAGATGCAAGTCGGCATCCTTAGCGGTGTCAGTCCGGCGCGGGTCAACAACAATAAGCTTGACCTTGCGCCGATTTTTTTTATGATGCTTTTTGAGGCGATTAAACACAATCGGGTGACACTCAGCGGTGTTAGTGCCGATCAAAAAGGCACAGTCAGTTTGTTCTAAATCGTCATAACAGGGGGGTGGACCATCGGAGCCAAAACTTTGAATGTAGCCCGCCACCGCCGATGACATACACAGTCGCGAGTTGGCATCAAAGTTGTTGGTGCCCAGACACCCTTTCAACAACTTTTGAGCCAGATAATAATCTTCGGTTTGAAACTGCCCTGACCCGTACAGGCTGATCCCCTCAGGACCTCGCTCTGCCAGGGTCTTTTTAATCTCAGCCACAATTCGCTGCAGGGCGGCTTCCCAGGTCACCCGCTGAAACGGCTGATCTAAAGCGTCTCTCATCATCGGATAGAGCAGCCGGTTTTTGTCGAGGGATTCACCAATGGTGCCGCCTTTAACACACACCTGCCCCTTGCTCGATGGGTGGTTGCGATCGCCCCGAGCCTGCCACATCGGATTACCCTCGCTATCTCGGTTAACCGGACGACCAGGCCGAGCCGGGGGCAACACGTCTAGGCCACAGCCAACCCCACAATAGGGGCACAGCGTTTTGGTGGCATCTGTCATGGCTTAAACCTCCCAGCAAAAAAGCCTGATTAAAAAAGCCTTAGAACAAAGTCGGGGACTGCCAGAGACAGCCCCCGACTAATGAACATCCCAGAGAATCTAGAACAGCTGGGCCGACTGATCATCCGGCAGAGAAGACGGATGACCATGGGCAGCCACCGCCTCTTGTTCGCCTTCGTGGAATTCTGAGAACGAGCCTTTGGGCTCATCCAGGAAGAAAACACATAGGAAAGCCACAATTAGTCCGGCGATCCCCAACACGGCAAAGAAGGCAGAGTTGGCCTGGGCTACCAGCTCAGGGGTCGCTTCCCCCGTGCCAATAATAGACTCTTTTAGCAACAACAGCGTGGTCAGGTAAGCCACCGCACCCACGTTACCGTAGGCACCCACGTTACCGGCAATTTGCCCGGTAATCCGGCGCTTAACCAGGGGCACAATCGCAAAGGTAGAGCCTTCAGACGACTGCACAAAGAACGAGCAGGCCATGGTTAGAATCACAGCCCCTGGCAACCACCAGTTGCTGCTAACGGTGCTCATCAGCAGATAGCCAATGCCCATACCACCGGTCAAGATAACCATCGTCCACTTACGGCTACCCAGAGAGTCAGAGATGATCCCCCCGCCGGGACGAGACATTAGGTTCATAAAAGCGTAGCTAGAGGCAATGATACCCGCAGTCGCTTTGTCGAGGGCAAAGGTCCCCTCAAAGAAAGCAGGCAGCATGGTAACCACCGCCAACTCTGAACCAAAGTTAACAATGTAGGTCAGCTCGAGAATCGCCACCTGCTTAAATCGATAGCGGTCCTCTGCGGGGTAGCGCTTACGACCAGCCAGCAGCTCTTTGTTAACACTCCAGCAGTTATAAGACTGGAACAAATAGAGACCTATCAAAGCCACCCAGGCAAAGTACATCAACCCTGGGGTAAGAAACTGTACCTTCTGGAGACGCCAGGCCAGCACCATCATGATGACGGTCAGGGGCGCATTCATCAGCAGTAGGAACCAAAAATCGCGCACCGTGGTGACTTCCATGCCGCGGGCACTCTTGGGCCGCTGATAAACCTTACCCGGTGGCGTGTCGGTCACATTGAAGTAGTAGAATGTGCCGTACAGTGCAGCCACAATACCGGAGCCTGCGATCGCAGCCCGCCAGTTCAAAACGTCAGTACTAAAAGCCGGTAAAAACAAAATCTTAAACGTCTCTGCCTCAGGGAACTGAAAAGCACCCGGCAAAAAGCTTAGCCCCAGGGCAAAGATGACCATGGTAAACGCCGAAAAGGCCGAACCAAAATTACCCCAGCCGCCATAGATGCCTTCCGCAGTACCCACCTCCTTAGGCGGAAACCACTCTGCCGTCATGCGGATACCGATCACAAAACCGGCTCCCACAATCCCCATCAGCAAACGACCCACCACCAGCTGGTTGAAGGTTGTCGCAGTTGCAAAAATCAAACAAGGAATTGCCGCATAGATGAGCAGCACTGAGTAGGTCAAACGAGGACCATATCTGTCAAGCAACATGCCGATGATAATCCGCGCAGGGACTGTCAAAGCCACATTACACAAGCCAATGGTGCCAGCCT
Source organism: Cyanobacteria bacterium P01_D01_bin.44 (assembly GCA_039200855.1). Classification (GTDB taxonomy): domain Bacteria; phylum Cyanobacteriota; class Cyanobacteriia; order Phormidesmidales; family Phormidesmidaceae; genus SIO4C1. The sequence goes on from JBCCRZ010000332.1 coordinate 4,086, forward strand.
GACCCGGCGTTAGTCCAAACTCTTGAACAATGGTCGTTCTGAACGGTGGAAAATTAAACCACACAACAAACGACAGGAAAAAGGCAAACCAGGTCAGGTGCAATATCTTGTACCTGCCCTGAGTTGCTTGTGAAAACAACTCTTTGAGCATCTGTGCTCGCTCCTAAACAAAAAACACTAATCAGCTGCAGAGTTAGAACCCAGTCAGGCTCTTTCTCAAACCCCAATAAACCCTAAAGCCGCCTTTCTCCCACACCGTAAAACAGCTTGTAAAACAGCGACTTTAGAACTCAATCAAAAACAGTTGGACAGAAAGCGTTACAGCCAGATCTCAAAATTGTTCTTAAGCAGTTGCTTCCTTACTTAACAGAAGGAAATTAAACGCTACCCAAGCTCAAACGCGAGCTTTTAAAACATTTGAAACAATCCCTAGAAGCCCTTACAGACCTCCATTTAACTGGCTATCCCTCGACTAAACGTTAGACTATTAAAGATCAATAGCGATATTTGTATAGCTTGCTACTATCTTGCTGGATTTTTCGACTTCTTACATACATTTCATGCGTTTATTGCATGAGCCGCCATTGATATTAGCCAAAAGTGTTCTTTTGATTTGCCAGCTATAATTTAACAACTTTTCTTGAATAGGCGTAATAGAGCACTCCACGCACAAAAGACAACCTTCAGCCGCAACACTCTGGACTGAAGATTGTCTTTAAATTCTCATGCCTGAGGATACTCCTCAGAGAATATATGAAATCCCCTAAATCAAGCTTCTAAAACCACTCGACCTACCGGATAGGCAATACAAGTCAAGATCATCCCCGCATCTCGAGCATCTTCTTCGAGGCCATCCGGATCACCCTCATACCGAAACTCTCCTGACACTAGCTTTTGATGACAGGTCCCGCAGCTACCGGACTGACAGCTACTCTCAAACTCAATCTCCGCCGCCGCGGCGATTTCCAATATAGACTGGCTGTCGTCACAGGCCACCTCTTTACCCGTTTTGGCAAACACCAGCGTTGCTGACTGGGCAGGTTCGGTCAATGCACTCACGGGCGCTCTGGGTACATAGGGAGTCGCCACTGGCGCAGCTGGCACGGCAGGCTCAAGAGCGGCACTAGCATTGGCACTAGCACTGGCACCATTCGCATCCGCAGCCTTGGGGGTTGCCCCAAAATTCTCAACCAGCAGCGTTTTCAAGACATCTTTGAGGTCATCGCAAGCAACGCCTTTCATCACCCGTTCTCCGAGCTTGGCATCTTTGCCCACCTGGCCACCCATGTAGATATCGACGGCTTCGACGGTTTTGCCATCCTTTCGGGTCTTACTTCCCAGCATGCCGATCTGAGCCACCTGGGGCTGACCACAGGAGTTGGGGCACCCTGTCCAGTGCATTCTCACCGACTCTGGCACATCCAGCTCAGTGTCAAGGGTCCGCGCCATTGTCAATGCCCGCTGCTTAGTCTCTACCAGGGCAAATTTACAAAACTGAGCCCCCGTACAAGACACCACCGAACGGACCAGCGGGGTGGGCGTAACTGAGAACTTTTGAACAATCGGCTCAGACAAAAAGGATGCCAAGCGAGAGTCAGGGATGTAAGGAATAATAGCATTTTGCTCAACCGTAAGCCGAATCTCGCCATTGCCGTAAACTTCGGCCACGCGGGCTAAATCAAACATATCATCGGCCTGAAGCCGCCCCACCGGCACCAACAGCCCCGCGTAATTGAGCCCCGGTTGCTTCTGAGGATACACGCCGATGTGATCGCGTTTTTCGCTATCGATCTCATCTTCCGGAGCCGCCGTTGCCAGGGCCTTACCCATCTCTTTTGAGATCTCAGCCCTAAAGCGCGCCATCCCCCACTCATCAATCAGCCACATCAGGCGAGACTTTTGCCGATTAGCCCGGAGGCCATTGTCTCGATAAACCGTCAAAATGGCACGACAAATCTCAACCACATCGTCATTGGGGGGCACCCAAACATCCATAGATACTGCCGCCGCACAGCGAGTCGCCGAAAAGAAGCCCCCCACCAGCACATTAAACCCCAATACGCCATCCTTATGGGCTGGGACAAAAGCAATATCGTTAATCTCAGCATGCACTGAGTTGTCGCGGCTCCCCTCAATGGCAATGTTGAACTTTCGAGGCAAATTGGTAAAGGCGTAGTTGCCTTCGCCGTTGTTGGTGATCATGTCTTGCACTTTGACCACCAATCCCTGGGTGTCAATCAGCTCGCTGGCATCAATCCCTGCTACCGGAGAGCCTGTAATATTGCGAACGTTATCCATGCCAGACTGCATGGAGGTAAGCCCGGCGTCTTTCAGACGGCTAAAAATATCAGGAATATCTTCTAACCGAACACCGCGCAGCTGAATATTTTGACGGGTGGTAATGTCAGCGCTGCCATCATCGCCATAGCGCTGCACTACCTCCGCCAAAACTCTCATCTTATGCCCAGACAAAATACCGTGGGGCATGCGCATGCGCAGCATAAACTTGCCCGGCGTCACCGGGCGAAAGAAAATCCCTAGCCACTTGAGACGTTGGGTCAGATCGGTCTCATCAACAGCCTCCCAACCCATCTCGGCAAACTTTTCTAGCTCGTCCTTAACGGCTAGACCATCCTTCTCAGCCTTATATTTTTCAAATTTATTAAGCTTGGTTTTGCCTGCGACTGACGTATTG
>JBCCRZ010000333.1:0-6773 GCA_039200855.1 Cyanobacteria bacterium P01_D01_bin.44
CTATCGAATTAATGTAAATATCTCCAAAGACAGATCACCCAAAAACTATCCTCTGGCATATTTAAGGGGTTTGGCATATCCCTCTTGAATTAAGGAAGGTATTAAGAATGTCTGCACCCAATGGCGTAATGATGCAATATTTCCACTGGTACCTGGAGCCTGACGGTAGTCTGTGGAACGTAGTGGCCGAAAAGGCACAGATGCTGGCTGAGGTGGGCGTGACTTCTTTGTGGCTACCCCCTGCTTATAAGGGTACGGGGGGCGGCTACGACGTGGGCTATGGCGTCTATGACATGTTTGACCTGGGGGAGTTTGACCAAAAGGACACCGTCCGCACCAAGTATGGCACCAAAGATGAATACATCCGAGCGGTCAAGGCGGCTCAAGACGCAGGCATAAGAGTTTATGCAGACGTCGTCTTTAATCACAAGCTGGGGGCCGACGCAGCTGAGGAGGTACAAGCTACCCCCTTTAGCCCCGATAATCGCAAGCAACCCATCGGCGATAGCCGTAATGTCAAAGTTTGGACAAATTTCACGTTTCCAGGCCGCGATGGTAAGCATTCTACGATGGAGTGGCACTGGTGGCATTTTGATGCCGTAGACTACAACGCCTTTGACGAAGATTTTGATGCGGTCTTCCTGTTTGAAGGCAAAAAGTTTGACGACAACGTTGACCTTGAGAAAGGCGCTTTTGACTATCTGATGGGTTGCGACTTAGATATCGAACACCCTGAAGTCCAGGGTGAGTTGAAGTACTGGGGGGAGTGGTTTGTTGAGACGACTCACGTTGACGGCTTCCGCTTCGATGCGGTCAAGCATGTTAAAGCAGGCTTTTTCCCGGAATGGCTTAGCCACTGTCGCAGCACAGCCGAGCGGCAGCTGTTTGCAGTGGGCGAGTATTGGTCTTATCAGATCGAAGCGCTGCACCATTTTATAGAGGTGACTGGGGGTGATGTCAGCCTGTTTGATGCGCCGCTACACTATAACTTTAGCGAAGCCAGCAAAGCTGGGAAAGATTACGACCTGCGACAGGTTTTTGACAATACCCTTGTAAAACAGCAGCCCACCCTGGCTGTTACCCTCGTAGAAAACCACGACTCTCAGCCGTTGCAGGCGCTAGAGTCTGTGGTTGAGCCCTGGTTTAAGCCATTGGCCTACGCGCTGATTTTGTTACGTCGTGAAGGGTATCCGTGTATTTTTTATGCTGACTACTACGGGGCTCACTACAAAGACTATGGCAAAGATGGTAACGAGTACGAAATTTGGTTAGACAGCCATCAGTGGTTAATTGACAAGTTTCTGCAGGCTCGCCGCACCTACGCCTATGGTGAGCAGTATGATTACTTTGACCATGCCAATACTATCGGCTGGACTCGCCTCGGCACCGAGGAATATCCAGGGGGCATGGCGGTTGTGTTGACCAACGGTGACAACGGTCGTAAGTGGATGGAGGTAGGACAGCCAAGCCAGACCTATGTTGACATCACAGAGCACATCAGTGAGTCAGTTACCACAAATGAGGAGGGTTGGGCTGAGTTTCACTGTCAGGCAGGCTCTGTTTCGGTTTGGGTACCGCAAGGCTAGAATGTCTTTCTAAGGTATCCGCATTAATAGAAACTGTTGTCGCGCCAGTATCCATCTTGGCCGTAACAGCTTGTCCATCTACGTATCTGTCCCTTTAAGGAGCCTTGCAACATGTTCAGGATTCGCCATAGGCATTATTTCTGACTGCTCAAAAACAAGAAGGATGGAAAAAGATCATTTCCAAACATCGTGGACTTGAAACGCGATCAGTCCCTGTGCAGGATCAGAACGTAAGGTCTCCTCAACGGCTCGGAGAGCGACGTATTGCCATTTTGTATTCTCTAGTGTCATAAACTGTCGGAGTGGCGCTTCATTTTCTTTTGAACGGTCCGCCCAGTAGGCTCTAAGGGGTTGTCAAAAGTCTTGTAAGCCTTCTTCAATTCTTGCTGAGCCAGTGCCTGAGATAGTGCCTGAAGTAGTGTTCTGGCTCAGCAAGAGGGATTTATGCCTCACTGGCTACAACCGGGGAACGACGGGTGCCCTCCGCGCGACGGATATCCCGCCAAATCTGGGTGGCCGCTTTCGCACCATCGGCAGCGGCGATCGCCACCTGGTTCATGTCCACCTTTAGATCGCCAACAGCAAAGATGCGCGGGTGAGAGGTTCGGTTCATGTCGTCTGTGATCAGGTTGCTGCCCTTGTACTCTAGGCCGATGCCCTTCAGGTAGTCCGCGTGATAAGTGGAGCCCATTGAGACTAGCCCTGCATCCAGCTCCACCGTTGACCCATCCGCCAGTTCCACCCCAGACATCCGACGGTTTTTGCCTAGGAATTGCTGGATCGGTTGTTCATTAATACCGTAGCCCTGGGCGGTGAGGCGTTGGCGCAAATCCTGACCCACTGCAAACGCCCCGTTGGTGAAGATCGTGATCTGGCGCGTAAACCAACCCAAGGGAAAGGCGACCTCTAAGCTGGACTCGCTATTGCCAAATACGCCCACCCGTTGATCCGTCATCTCGTAGCCATCACAGATCAGACAGACATGGAGATTATGGCCTGCATAGTCAAACACGTTCTGCATATTTTCTAGCGCTGGCAGTTGGTCGATGATGCCGCTGGCCGAAATCAGGTAGCGGGTGCGCACGGTTTCGGAGGTGGGGTTGTTGCGCCCAATCCGGACCTTGACGGCAAAGGTTTCCCCTTCATCTACCACTTCCTCCACGAAGGCGTTCAGATAATCGCCTTCGAGAGACAGATAATGCTCTTTGCCTTGCTTGAGCACATCCCGTCCCGGCGTTTCTGGGGGTAGGCCCACGTAGTTGTGGAGTTCCTGCATCCAGAAGGAGCGGGCTTTGCCCTTGTCGATAATCAGGGTGGACAGCAGATATCGCTGGAGATAAATCCCGGCAGATAGTCCGGCGGGGCCGCCACCGACCACCAGGGCATCGTAGATATGATCCGTGCGATCTCGAATGTTTTTCTTCGTCAGTTTCATGATCAGTAGCTTCCTTGGGAATGAGTGTTCTAGCTTGACAAGTTCTTACGAACAAGAGAAGAGGGAGCTGGAAAATTAAATCGGTTTGCCAGCCACTGAGATGAGGTAGTCAGCACGGATCATCGTGCCGTCCTGGATTGATTAACCAGGGCATCTAGATGTCCCGTTTTGACGTAGATCAAGCAGCCTTCCTCACTAAATGGCGTATGCACACTACCCGGTGGATTTCGCAGCCAGGTGCCGTGGGGATACACCCCCTGCTCATCGGCAAAGGTGCCTTCGAGCACAAAGATTTCTTCACCACCCCGGTGCTGGTGCCGCTGGAAATGAGTACCCGGTGCCCATTTCACCAGTGCCACCTGCTCGGTCCCGTAGGCATGAAGCGGCAGCACCTGTAATCCAGACATTAAACCCGGTGCCCAGCCAGCCTGGTTCGTGTCAACCACCACCTGTTGTTGATCCGCTGGATCCATTTGCCACAGTTTGACCAGAATCGTGGCACCGTCCTCACTGTGGGGGGTGTGGCTAGACCCGACGGGATTGCGGACATAGGTCCCCGGACCAAAGTCGCCGTGCTCATCTGAGAACACCCCGTCCAAGACAATATACTCCTCACCCCCACCATGGGTATGGGCTGAAAAATAACTGCCAGGGGCATAGCAAACGATGGAGGTGGCCCGCGCTACTTCCTCCCCGTCCCGTTCCAACATGCGACGTTGGACCCCTGCCATGGGAGAATCGATCCAGGGTAGCTCCTCGCTATTGACCATGGCCCGTTGATTCAGATCGGCGTGAATTTTCATAGTGTCAACTCATAACGTTTTTAGTGAGATTGGTTTGCGGATGCCGTCAGCGGGTTGCGTGCTCCCCCGCTGACAAACTGAGATTTTAGTTGTACTGATTGCGACCAGCCATCACACCGCCGTCCACATCCCAAATGGCACCCGTGACCCAAGCGGCTTTGTCTGAGAGTAGGAACGCGATCGCCTCAGCCACATCTTCCGGCGTTCCCACCCGACCAATGGGATGGAAGTCGTTGAAGCCCTGCAATGCACCATGTACCTCTTCTTTAGGAATAAAGCCTTCATAGATGGGCGTTGCCACCACCGCCGGGGAAACAGCATTCACCCGAATATTTTTATCGGCCAGTTCCATGGCCAGGTGTTGTGTCAGGGAATGTAAACCTGCTTTGGCCATAGAGTAGGCGGAGGAGGGCGTTGCAGCAACGGCTTGCTTCGCCCACATAGAACCGACATTGACGATCGCGCCTCTGTAGTCGTGCTTGATAATGTTTTGAGCAATCGCTTGAGTGATGAAGAAGGTGGCTTTGTTTAGGTCATGGTAGAGATCGTAGTCCGCTTCGTTGTATTCCAAGAAGGACTTGGGTAGGAACACACCAGCGGCATTCACCAGTAACGTGGCATCGCTGTGATTTTGGTTAATGCGATCGATAAGCGCTTGCCATTCTGCGGGTTGAGCAATATCAGCCTGTTCGCCCACCACAGGGCCATGAACCTTCAGCTCATCTACTGCGGCCTGGAGCTTTTCGGCACGGCGACCCACCAAAACGGCAGCCCCGCCATTTTTGAGCACAATCCGAGCGACGGCCTTACCCATGCCGCTGGTACCACCGATAACAACGAGTTTTTGACCTGTGAATACATTAGACATAATGTGCTCCTGTTTGAGAGTCGTGAATGTGGTTAATTACCTATTAGTAGGTAGATATTAGGGTAAAAAAAATTGCCTTAGGAAAACTTGGCCTCGATCAACGGATACACCATCTGCTCAAAAGTAGCAGTGCTGTCTGCCGCCGATCTCGCCAACAGCTGCGCCCCTTGCAACATGGCAATCAAACCCTTTGCTTCCTGCTCAACAGACGGTTGGCAGTCCCAAAGATTGGCATCAACGCCTTGCTGTAGGAGGTTAGTGAGCCAAGCCTCAGTCGCCCAAAAAAAGCGCTGAATCTCATTCTGAATCGGCTGCGACAACACTTCAAAATCTGCGGCTAACATGGCACACAAACAGATTTGCTGGTTATCCAACCCACTGCGATAGAGATTGGCAAATGCCATCATTTGTTCACCCGGCGTCGCCTCGGACTCGGCGATGCGATCGCAGGCCCGCTGCATGGTTTCCTGATACCGCTTCACCAGTTCTTTCACCAGCTCATCCTTGGAGGGAAAGTGGTAATGGATACTGGCTTTACGAATGCCAACCTGCTGAGAAATGTCGGCGTAGCTGAAGGCGCTATAACCCCGGTTACGCACCATTTCCTGGGCAACGTCAAGAATTTTTTGGGCGGTGTTGTTTTCCATGAATTAAGTATCTACCATCTAGTAGGTAACTGTCAAGTTAAAAATGATCTCGTATTGAGTAATTTGGATTTATTATTCGGCCCAGATTCTCTTGCTAGGCGCTGAGTTTACCCAGGTGTATGCAAATCGCTACGGTTCTAAAATTGTTTCGAGTAAGGTTTATCCATGACTAAAGCCCCCTCAGTTCCTACCCTGGCCCAGTCCACTGTGCAGGTGCTCACCCCCTGCCTACCCCTGCTTTTGAGAACAGAAACAGCCTCTGCCATCGACAATGGGGTCGATCAGGCGCTGATGTCCCCCATTGCAGTCGTCTCTGAAGACCACTGCAGGTTAGGTCAGTCTATCTGGGAGGCTCTTTGGCCTAGCATCACCGCCGATTATGAGGCTAAAATTGCGGCCCAGGAGGTCGCTAAAACCCCCAACAGCATTGCTCTGGTTCACTTTCAAGAGAGTGATCACGACCTGACAGTGCGGCAAGACACTACTGGTTCTCTTCGTGGAAACCCCTTGAGGTGGTTCGCAGTCGCTTTGAAACAAGGTTGCAGTGATCTCTACTCTTTGGCTCACCGAACCCATACGGGCCAAGCAAGAATACAAAATTCCCCGCCCGTCCATGTTGGCCGTCAAGCGGGAGCCCAGTCCTAAAAACCCGAAACGTTTAATCGGGTACCTTGCTGCCCTGTGTTGTTATCGTTATTGTGAAATCCATGACGGCTCCACCAAGCCAAGCCTAAAAAGAAAATGATTATGATACCAAACGCAATCAGAAATGCTTTGAAGGTTGCTCCATTATCATGGCTCATCACTGTGACCTCGTTTTTGAATTAGAGTTAGACTTGTCCCAATCGTATGTCTGTCTATAAATTCAAAATTTAGTTGATGCTATGAACACATCCTGGGATGTTAGGTGGGTATGCTGTCCACCTATTTTGCTTGTTTTCTCATTTTGATTATTCTCTTATTGAATGATGGCGCGCTCCTTTTTCATCGTGCCAAATTTCTGAATTGCTCCGAGTAATTCTTGAGATTGTGGCGGCTTGGCCAAAAAATCAGTAGCCCCAACTGAGCGAGCTTTGAGCCGATCGGCGTGAGTATCTTGCCCGGTCAATATAATGATGGGTGTTTTCTCAAACACAGGAGAATCTCGCAAAAACTTACAGATACTGTAGCCGTCAGCATTAGGCAAATTTAGATCGAGTAAAATCAAGTCTGGCCTATGCTCAATCAACATAGAAAAGCCTCGCATCGGTTCTTGAATGCTGATCATTGGGTATCCGGCTGACTCCAGAATTTTTCTGAGGTTGTGAGCTAACACAGGGCTATCGTCAATACAGGCAATCAGCGGCTGAGATCGATCAGCCGCTGGGGAGGTTGGCGGAGGCGCTGCCACTGACTGTTGTCTCATCAGGGCAGTCGTGGGCTCAGGGGCAGGGC
>JBCCRZ010000334.1:0-6770 GCA_039200855.1 Cyanobacteria bacterium P01_D01_bin.44
CTATGCTGAGGTGCTCAGCACCTATGTAGACGAGCAAGGGTTTGTCGATTATGAAGGGCTGCAAGCCGACCGTCAGGGCTTAGATGAGTTTAATGCTGCGATCGCAGCCGTCACCCCCGAAACCTACGCAACCTGGTCAGAGGCCGATCAAATTGCCTACTGGATGAATGCCTACAACTCACTGACCTTAAAATCCATTATCGATCAAACTCCGCTCAAAGCCAGTATCAAAGACATTGTGGGCGTTTGGCGGCTTAACAAACACGATATTCTCTCGACCTCAAAAACGTTGAATCAAATTGAGCACGACACCCTCCGCGTCGATTTTACTGAGCCCAGACTCCATGCCGCCATCGTCTGTGCCGCCGTTAGCTGCCCCCCCTTACGCAACGAACCCTTTACGGGTGAGCAGCTCAACGAGCAGCTCGACGAGCAAACCTTGCGGTTTGTGTCTAATCCGGATACGGGTGTCAACATTGATAGAGACAATGGGGTTGTCTATCTCTCCTCCATTTTTCAATGGTTTGAGAAAGACTGGATTCCCACCGATGGCACCGATTCTGGGTTTACCGGCAGTGAAGCCCAGCGGGCTGTCTTAAATCACGTCTCGAAGTACGTCAGCCCCGAAGACCAGGCCTATTTGACCGAAGGCAATTATGAGATTAAATACCTGGATTATGACTGGTCGCTAAATCGACAGGGATAAGATAACGACAAGGGCAAAGGGCTTCGGCGTGAGGCTTCGACGGTGAGCGTTCGACTGAGCGCACGCCGAAGTCTCAGCCGAACCGCGCTTAGCCGAACGGTAGCGCAATGGGGAAGACGGAGCCTATCATGCAAGCAAATTGTGTTCCTGGGAAAAAGGGAAGGTAAAAGAAATTAGGAGCGTTTTATCTTGCAGGATTTCCATAAGCTTAGCCGCCTGATCTTATTCACGCGCTATCCTGAGGTCGGTAAAACTAAAACCCGATTGATTCCCCATTTAGGGGCCGAGCAGGCGGCTTGTCTACAGCGGCAGCTGACAGAGCACATTGTTACTGAGATACAGCAGGTGCCTGTCAGCTGTTCGCCCGCCTTAGAAGTTCACTTTGCCGGGGGCAGCCATGACCAAATGGCAACTTGGCTAGGCGATCACCTGTGTTACCTTCCTCAGACATCGGGGGATCTGGGTATGCGAATGTTCCAGGCATTTTTCCAGGGGTTTCAAGACGGGATGAAACGGGTTGTGATGATCGGGGCAGATTGCCCAAATGTTACGTCAAACCTGTTAGCGCAGGCTTTCCAATCGCTGGAGAGCTTTGATGTTGTGTTAGGCCCTGCCTTAGATGGTGGATACTATCTGATCGGATTAAGTGAGGCTTGCCGTGAAGCCTGTGAAGATCTATTCCAAGGGATCGAATGGGGCACATCGCAGGTGTTTGATCAGACAGTTGCAATCGCACATCGCCTAAACCTGACTCTCACCACCCTCACCCCCCTCAGCGACATCGATCGCCCCGAAGATTTGGCCATTTGGGAAAATATTGCCAAGACATCCTCCTGAGCGGGGATAGATTACCTCCATGCGTAACCTGTAGAATGGATGAAATTTCATCCCCTCAACTCACGTCTCAATGAAAAAAGGTCTGATAATCGGTTGTATGGCTGCGTTAGCCCCAGTGCTGACCAGTCAGATTGCTCCACACTTTAGTCAAAGTGCACTGGCTAGCGATTTGCCCGAGGGCGGCTATCGCGGCTTTTATACCTTTGGCGAAGAGGTCGAAATTTTTCAACCCTGTAACGCTAATCAGCCCCTCTGGGTTACCGGAGAGAACGCTGCTCTACAGCCCCTGAGAGCAGGCTACGCTGAAGCGGCCACACGCCCCTACGAGGCCATTTATGTGGAGCTAGTCGGTCAGCCCGGAGACCGCATTGTTACCGCCGGGCCTCCCGCCTATTACGACGGACATTTTAGGGTTGATCAGGTGTTGCGGATTATCCCTGACCAGATCAGTTGTTTTGAATAGCCTGCCGATCGTAGGGGCGCAATAAATGACCTAAAAAAAGGATTTGGCAAATTGCCAAATCCTTTGCAAAACCGCTATTTACAGGGAACACCCAAAATTGATGACGGATTTAGCTGTCATCGTCATCATCGTCATCGTCATCATCATCGTCATCGCCATCATCGTCGTCATCTCCCTCGTCAGAAGAGACCTCCGTCGTCGTCTCCACGGTCGTTTCAGTGACGCTTTCAGTCGTCGTTTCCGTCACCGTGCCAAAGACGTCTACAACATACTCCGAAGCGATCGACTCTGCCTGCCCCATACTCACCAACGCCTGATACACATAGGAGCACGCCTCTGCCCGAGTGACCTCCTCAAACAGGTTGAGTTGAGAAACGGTCGGATAGTTGACAATAATGCCCCTTTCTACGAGGGCGGCAATGATCACCCGATACTCCGTGGGGATCGTCTCTGCATCCGTAAAGACGCTCAGCAGCGTCTCAACCGACTCGCCAGAGGTGATTTCGGTATAGCCCAATGATCTTGCCAACATGACGAACATGTCGAGCTTGGTCATGGTGTCATTGGGATTAATAAACCCGCCATCCCCCAGCTCGAGAAAGCCCATGGAATACGCCTTTTGAATAGCGGTATAGGCCCAATAGCTGCGAGAAATCCCGGTAATGGAGGTCACCTCTCGCACCGGATCGAGGTTAAAAGCCTGGCTGATCAAAGAGGCATATTGTGACTTGGTGAGGGCGTTAGTGGGCAAGAACTCACCGCCAGGGAAGCCGATCGCAACATCTAACGCAGTGAGACGATAGATAAACGTGCTGGCCCAGTAGTTGTCTGAAATATCGGTATAGCGAACGTTGGTGAGCGTCGTGGTCGTCGTCGTTGTAGTTGAACTAGAGCCGCTGCCGCCGCCGTCATCGTCGTCGTCGTCGCCGTCGTCGTCGTCATCGTCTTTCGACAGATCTTGGGACGTTTGATCCACCGCATTAGGGGCATCCGATGGGGTCAACAATTCCGCATCGGCTTTTTGCGCAGGCGCGGGAGCGGTACCGATGGTGGCGATGAGACTGGTTGCGATCGCAACCAGCATCCCCATAGCAGTCGTCTTCACCATCACATCAAAAATGATCTTGTTCATAGCTCAGTTCTCAGAAATTATAGATAACACAGCGGTAGAGAGAGCAAGATACACCCCTGCTTGACCCTGATTACTGATTCCGCAACCCGTCTGCCATCGCCTACTTTTCCGCAGTCTCAGCAATGGCCTTAACCTCTCTTAAAGGCAAGATCCAGTCAGCGGGTTGAAACGAAAGAGAGATTTTCGCCAGATCTTGATTAGGATCAATCAACATCTGCGGGGCTCGCCCGTTCAGCGAAGCCATCACCCAGGCCCTCACTTCCACAGAGGGCTCGCCGGGGGGCGTCAACGCTGCTGCTAAGAAGTGGCTAAACTGGATAACCATATCGGGTCGAACCGCCATTTTGCGCACCTGCCGAGCCGTCAAATACTCTTCTGGCCAGACCTGCTGGACCTCACCCGAGGTTGGGTTGCGCACAAAAAACTTAGCCGTGCCCGCCTTATCTCGCAGCTTCATGTGCCAGGCAAAGCGATGTCCCTCCTCCGTCCAGCTGGCATTGCCAGGGTAAAGGTAGTGGCGCAGCGGCATGACGCACTGAAATCCTACATAAAGGACGAGCCCCATTAGGGCTAACCGTTGTTGGAGATTGGGGGCAGATAGCGGGCTAACAGACAGAGGTTGGATGAGCAAGTGGGATTGACGACCCCGTTTCGGCGCTCGCCGAATGGTGCCCTTGAGCCAGCCAAAAAGCTGCTGGGGCCAGTTGGGTGCAAAAAATACAGTCGTTGCCGCAATCATAAACCAAGGGAAAATCCCAATGGAAAACAGCCGAGCATTGGTGAGATGAAACAAAACCGCCAGGCTAAACGCAAACCCGCGCGTCGGCTTCCAGAGCAGCAGCGGCACGATTAACAGATCTAACAACAAACCGCCATAGCTCAGCAGTAAAGCCATCCAGGGTTCCGTAAAAAACGGCCCCATCACCGGAAAGTCGGTTGCCTCTGACAGCCACAGCCCCATCGGCTGACCCTGTATCCAATCTCCATTTAGCTTGGCAACCCCCCCAAAAAAGTAAGGGACCCCAATCTGAAAACGCAGTAGCCATAAAGTCCAAGCCGGAGCCGTGTGGGCAAGCAGCTTTGGCTTCAAAAGTACATCTACCGACAACAGCCGATGGGCCGGGAGAAACACCATCAAAAGACTAATCAGACTGATCAGGTAAAAATGATTGAGATAATGGGCCTGCTCTAGCAAGAAAACATAGGTAAACCCCAGGCAAAACAAGATCGCACTGGCTCGATAGCAAAACCCCACTAAGATAAAAACAGCCAGCACCCCCAGAGCGGCAAAATGCCAGTACATAAACTCCCCAGGCCAGGGCTGCACCCAACCCAACCCATGATAGGTAAAGTTAAAGCCAGGGGCGATCCAATAATCATAAATCCAGTCGTAATAAAAATATCGCCAGACCTCCCAAAGCATAATCGCCCCAAAAGCCACCCTAAAGAAGACCAGAAAGGCAATATTGACTGGAGAGAACAGAATACGACTTGGCTGAGGATGCAAGGGACTCAACGCACGGTAAAACATCGCTAAAATTACAGGCCCGTTAAGTAGGTAAACAAAATTATCTTCAGTATCACTTTCTCGCAGAGATCCCCACAGCCCCTCTGATCAAGGGGGGTGGCGCAGCCGGGGGTATCCCCCTTAAAAGGCGACAAAATGAGTGATTATTACTGACGAGGTACTTATTCCAACAGCTTCTTTAATCGGCACAGGCCGATTTCGCACAGATAACAGCGGTTTCCAACCGCCCAATTGATCAAACCAGGCCTAGAAAAGAGGGTTCAGCAAATTGCCAAACCCTTTCCAGAGACGCTTCTTTGCCAGGGAACACAAAACTTGACTACCAAACCTCTAGCACAAAGGTTTGTGACAGATGGCCACTCCCGCTAGTTTGTTGAGATAGCGAGAGCCCAGGCCCGTCCAGCGTTAGCTGCACCGATGCTGAAGCAGGCGAGTAGCGACCCATCACCTCAATCATATTGCTGCCGGTTTCAAGGTAATCGGCTAAATCAATGGTCAGTTGCTCACCGCTCAGCGTTTTGATCACAACCCCGTCCAGTAACACCTCGCCTGATAGTTGAGATACGCCAGAGGCAGTAATTTCCAGGATGTGAGGAGACGCTAAGTCAACGGCATCAATGTCAACCTGGGTTTGTTGGGTCTGAGATGAATAACCTTGAGCCAGTTGAGTCGATTGGGTAAAAGAACTAGCCAGGGCCGGCGCTATAGCGAACCCTCGCCCCACAGCCCCATTGTGATCCATCGGAACCCGGTCGGAACCCGTCGCCTGGGTCGCTGCCACCGTCGCCACCGACATCATCGCCAGTAACAAAATTTTCATTCTCATGGGGGTCCTCCCTTATCACTAAGCTCAATTGCGCACCCGGTCGGCAGCATTGTCCACATCGACCTGCACCTCAACGGGGATAACTACCGTTGGGCCACCCGGCGCAGCATTTCCCCGACGACCATTTTGATGGCCAGACCCAGATTCAATTTGATGGCGCACCCGACGTTCTTGACGCACGGGATCAGTCCCCCCTACATGCACCTGAGTACCTCGACTGGTGATCCTATTACCTCGGCATGCTTGAGGATGCTCGACATCAACGTCGTTGATTTGCTGCGCCCGCTGGCGTGACCCATGGACAGCAACTTGTACACCCACATCGGTGACCACACATTGGGCTGAGGCAGCCCGATCAAAAGAAATGGCAATAGCCAGTAGTGGCGAGGCCGTTAATAGGCCTAGCAAACATAGGACAGATTTCATAGGTAATGTCTTAAATGGGTTTTGAGTCTCGCCACCCGACCATCGCGATGACTGCAATGCTCTGACCAGCGAGGTTTGCAATTACTGGCACACCCTGGTGATTGCTGTGCTTTGGCTATAAATCTGATTGCCATAGCTTCGATGGGTACGACGGCTACTGTTGCGCACATTGCGACAGGCTCGACTAGGTCGATAGTCGTTATCCGCCTCCCAGCGAGGATAGATATAGGATGGTCCGATATCCCACGCATCAGCATCTTCGTAGGTCTCACTGAAACTTTCGCCGTAAGTCTCACCGTAGGTTTCGCCGTTAATCGTGACGCTGCGATCGTCGCCAACGCGGATGCTCATGCTACCCGTCTCGACAACAATATCGCGTGCATGGGCTAATCCAGGAACTGCCAGCCCTCCGATCAGAACCAAAAGTCCTAAAAGCTGATTGATTTTCATAAGCCCCCCGTGTCTGAGGAAACAATAGTAAGCGGGTTAGGAGAAGGATTGAGTCGTTGCCGTTTCCTAACCCTGTGTGCTGCTTCAGTGTAGGTATTAGGTTCCAGATTCTAGGTTTCAGCCGTTGAGATCGATTGGCTAACACCTAACACCCAGAACCTTCCGACTCACCTAGTGCTGATGTACATTAATGTTGCCGCCACGACGACCATGGCGCGCCCGACCGCGCCCCCGGCGGGGGCGGTTAATCTCTTCAGTGACGTTAATCTGGGTCTGTTCTTGATAAACTTCGTTGCCGACACCCAAGACGGTGCCACCGGTATAGGCGTCTTGTACAGTGGCTGTGCTGCCCCGACCATTGCGGCGGGTGGTGCGATTCACCTGGGTGGTTGACTGGACGCC
>JBCCRZ010000335.1:0-6756 GCA_039200855.1 Cyanobacteria bacterium P01_D01_bin.44
CGATCTGGTGACCCGTGACACCCAAGGAAACTTTGGCGGCGCTGTTTCACTGTTTGATGGAGAAGCGATTGTCTCCTTTGTCCCAGCGGTGCATTCTTCAGCCGTTTCCTCAGATGGTAGCCCGGCTCAATATGCAGGCAACCCCGGTGGCTTTGTGATTGAGCTACAAGATGGCCCCACGCTTTATCACACAGGCGATACCGATCTGTTTGTCGATATGTCGCTGATTGCTCAATATTTTGACATCAAGATTATGATGGCCTGCATCGGCGGCAAGTTCACCATGGGGCCAGACCGAGCAGCGGCCTCAGCATTAGCGATTCAACCTGAGATGGTGATTCCAATGCACTACGGCATTTTTGGGCTCCCCGGTACCCCCGAAGACTTTGACACTCAGCTGCAAGCCCTCGGTGTGGAAGCAGCGCTAAAAGTGATGGAAGTTGGGGAGGAAATGGCTATTTGACACGGCAATTCAGCTAAAAATTGTGGTTAAGCCAGGTGGGGGAGTGGGGAGGTCGGGAAGTCAAGAAAAGACACGGAGAAGGGAGGACGCGGAGACACGGAGATGGCTCATTGATGAAGCGCTCCGCGTCTCACGTTCAGCTGAGTTCACGTCGAAGCCTATCCCCGCGTCAGACTTACTCGAAAATTTACGGCTGACAAACGACTCGTCTAATCCCAGCTCACAATCTCTCCTAAATTGAGCCAGTTATACCGATGGGCCAACAGCGGCAAGCCAACAAACAGAGCTGCGAAAATCATCAACACAATGCCCACGGTCCCACCACTCAGGTGGAAACTCGCCCCTAAGTAGGTCAACAACAAAGTCGATGGAATCATGCCAAAAAACGTCGCGCTGGCATAAATCGGCCAGGACACCCCCGTCATGCCTGCACCATAGCTCATCAGGTCAAACGAAAAGACTGGCAGTAGTCGGGTCGCAAAGATCAGCCAGCCCAGATACGCCTCACCCCGCTCTTTAGAAAAGTGCAGCGTCTTCCCTGTCAGCGCTTTGATTACCGACTGCCCCATCAGTCTGCCTAACCCATAGGCAATCAGTGCCCCGCCAAACCCACCCGCGACAGTATAGATACCGGCCAGCAGTGGATCCCAAATCGCCCCAGCCGCCACTGCCAGAGGTGCACCCGGCACCTGAGCGACCACAACAGACACAGCAATGATTGCAATATAGAGCGGTGGACCCCAGGTACCGATTTGGTTGATAGAGGTCTTGAGCCCATCAGGGGTGAGCAACGATAGATCCAAAGATGGCGCTAGGAGCGCTGCACCCATAATTGCCAATACAACTATTACAACAGAGAACCCATGGAGAGGGTCTAGATTCATCGCTTTCGTTGCACTCAGTTTCATGGTGGATTTCTCCGAAGGATGGGTTGATTATTGCGATCGCATCTGAGACCTCACCCACACCCATCTGAGAAATCCATAAGCAGCCACCCAGAAAAGTCTGAGGAGAGTGGAGAAATCGAATAAAAGATACCCCAGCCCTTGTGCCGCAAAGCGACATCATGAATCAACTAACCTGCGCAGGCAGGTTTCGCATTTGTCGCTGCGGTTTCTAATCGCCCACTCACATCCAACACACATCAAGCTCCTCACCCCCATCTCTGAAATCTTCAAAATCTGGGATTATCCAAATCTGGGAATCCTTAAAAAGGCGGTTGAAAACCGCGGTTACATGTACAAAACCCACCTGCGCGGGTTAGTTAGGAATGCGGGCGAATTTTACACCCTATGGCTCTGCCACGTCAGAAAATTTTGCTTCACCCCCGATCGTGGCCACCACTGGGAATCCTTCTTTGCCACCGTTCCCGCCACCTCTAAAGACACCATCCGAGAAAACATCAGCAACACCGAAGAAGTCTACATCTGGGATATCTATAACTACAACCGCGTTAACCGCTGCGCCCTTGCCGAAAAACACTGCTATGATCGTGCCCCAGATCCCTACGATTGCCATACTTTAGAACTCTGAAAAGCCATCAAATCAGGCACTAGCTATCCTGGTGACCCGCATCACCCCCCCTTCTCAGCAATTCTCAGAAATCCCTTAAGCAATGTTCAGTTAGCGGTCAGGTCTAACTCAGCCATCCCCGGCATTCTTGTAATCAATGAAGCTTGAAACTTTTGATTCACAAGGAGCCAACCATGAAACGCTATTTCTTAACCGCCTTCGCACTTACCCTGGCAACCGCAGCTATTGCCCCTGCCGCCCGCGCTGCTGAGATCAACAACATTCAATCTGCCCGTCTTGAGCACCTCGACAATCAATCCAAAGGCAACGTACATTCCCTGCGCCTTGAGCACCTCGATACCCAATCTAAGGCCATTGAAGATATCCAATCGGCTCGGCTAGAGCATCTCAACACCCAATCTAAAGCCATTGAAGATGTCCAGGCGGCTCGACTCGAAGCCCTGGATAGTCGAAGCAAAGGCAACATTCACACTCTACGCATTGAGCATCTAGACAATCAATCCAAGGCCATCAAGGATATCCAGTCGGCTCGGGTGGAGCATCTCAATACTCAATCCAAGGCGATTGAAAATATCCAGGCAACTCGGCTAGAGCAATTAGACACCCAATCCAAGGCGATTGAAGATGTCCAAGCAGCGCGGTTATCAGCCCTGGATGCCCGCTCCAAAGCCATCGTTCGCTAATGCTTTTCCTCACACACCTCTCAAAGTCCCGACCTGACGGTTGGGGCTTTTTTTGTCAATATTTTTTATGTCAACAACAGTGCAAATAATCCGCACAGCGCAATCCCATCAAACACGCCTGCCCCACCAATGCTGAGCACACCGGGGGACATCCGCTCAATTTCAGGGAGGTGAAGCAGATCTGCGCCAATCAGGGTCCCTAAAATGCCACCAGCAAACGCAACCTGGGGGGCTGCATCTGGGGCGAGCAGCCAGGCACCGATCACCGCTGTCAGGGGTGCCACCAGAGCATTCATTTGGATGCCAATGCCAGGGACAATGTGAGCTGAGAAGTAGCTGACCACCGTGACAATAACCGTGACTAAAAGGATTGCGATCGCATGTCCCCGAGTCAGCTGATATAGCGCTAGCAAGATTGGAATCAGACCACCCCCGACATTCAGCGCGACGACCGTCTTTTGCGTCATCTGCCGGAGCGGAATGCCCCAAAACTGCCGCAACCAAAGATCCGTAATATCTTGGGGCATGGCCGTCACCGTTGACTCCCGCTGGTAGAGCGGGATATTGATCATGCCGCCGATCACCACCGCCGCCAGCAACAAAAACGCCAGATTGGTCGAAAAACCCAGTTTAGCCACCGCCAGCTCAACCACATCCAAGGTAAGGCCAAACAAAATAAATGGCAGCAGCAAAATAAATGCTAAGAACAGCAAAAATCCGACGGGAAGGTAAAACATGGGGGTGTATATAAAGATTGTTAGAGGGCGTAGGTATTTTCTCCCTTTAGAGTGTGAGCATCTAACTAAGATGGCTCCTTAGAACGTCGGGATCTCGATAACTCAGGGTTATATTTAATCTCATTAATAGGTGCACAGACCAACCTTTCAGCGCATCACCAACCGTGCTAGCCACAGCATGGCACTCAAAACAAGACTCAGTAAAATTCCTATCGTCATCGGGAAATAGAAACTGAAATTATCCCGCTGGATGAGGATATCGCCTGGCAATCGGCCAATGGGTAGGTTCCTTAAGGTGCCACCACTGAGCCAAAGGACACCTCCTACGATCAACAACCCAACGCCTAAAAAGACGAGTAACTTTCCTATTTCAACAACCATGCTCCATCCTTGAGCCCATTTAATCTCTAGTCTCTAGCAGATTTCTCAAAACGACTAGCCCTCTGTAGAAACCGGCACAACCTGAGTCCATTGCTATGCCCCCCATCACGTTTGATGCTCGCTATAAACGCGAGACTTGTTTGAGCAAAAAACCCGGACGTCAGACTCATTTAGGCCTTGATTTGAGTACGCAGACCCCCATCGTTCTTAAAATTCTGGCCTTTAGCTATGACTTTGACTGGAGCTGGCTCAAGCTGTTTCAACGCGAAGCCACCGTCCTACAGTCCCTCGATCATCCCGCCATTCCCAAATATCTCGATCATTTTGAAATTGATACCCCCGACTTTAAAGGATTTGGCCTGGTCCAGAGCTATGTCGATGCCCAATCCTTAGAAGCTCAGGTTAAAGCCGGTCGCACCTTTAACACCGCCGACATTCGCTACATCGCCACCGAAATGCTCAAAATCTTGAGCTATCTGCACAGTCGTCACCCCACCATCGTCCATCGAGATATCAAACCCAGCAATATTTTATTGAGAGATCGCACCGGCAACAGCCGAGGCCAGGTCTACCTAGTGGACTTTGGGTCAGTCCAAAATGTCGCCACCGCCGAGGGCGAAACCTTTACCATCGCAGGCACCTACGGCTATGCAGCCCCTGAGCAATTTAGCGGTCGAGCCTCGGTTGCCTCTGACCTCTATGGTCTGGGAGCCACCCTCGTCTATCTACTCACTGGCCGCCACCCCGCTGACCTGCCAAAGCGTCAAGGTCGAATCTACTTTGAAGACCAAACCACTATCGACCCCCACCTCAGTCGCTGGATTGCCACCCTGCTAGCCCCCGATGCCCATCAGCGCTTTGCAAATGCCCAAGCGGCCCTGAGTGCCTTGCAACGAGTCGACGCCCGAGGACTGATCGAGTTACCTCGTCGCAAGCCCGCCAGCAGTCGCATTCGTCTTAAAAAAACCGATACCGAACTAGACATCACGATTGGTGCCCACGGCCTGAGTCGTAGCCGACTTCTCAAAGCCTCACTGATCACGCTGCTTTCAATTTCGTTTTTAGTTCTAATGTTGTTTCCACTGGTGGGCTCCTGCATCGTCGCAATGCTAGTTTTTCAAAGCCTCAAGGCGTGGCAAAGCTTCCTCTTTCAGTCCTTTGGCACCACCCGGCTCAACATCACATCGAACTATATCACCCTGACCAATCGCTGTTTATGCTTTCGTCGTCGCCGCCGATCGCCTGCGATCAACATCATCAAACTGCAGCGAGAACAACACCACATTTATAAATACAAAGCTGCCGAGGGCGATACCGTCTCTAAGGAATACCCAGCCACCGTTGCCATTTGGGCGGGTAACCGAGCCTATCCACTGGGCAATCCTTTGCCGCTCACCAACGTTGAGCTAGATTGGCTCACCTCAGAGCTGAGCAGCTGGCTCAATCTCCCGGTCGAGGGAGCCGCAGTCCCTATTTTTGCAAGTCAAAAACTTCCTGGCATCGAACCAGGAACATTGAGAGGCAGTCTGCCAGACCCCCAGTTGGTTGGCAACCCTCAGGATTACAGGCATAGCGTTAAACCAGAAACCAGCGCTCTTTAAGGTGTCCAGCGATCGCAAATTGTCAAAGCTGTTCGAGGTTTGAGCGCGCAGGACGCTGACGCCAATCAATAGAGAAAAATCACGCCGCGTCGAGGACACCCCCCTGTCGTCTAATTGCCCCAGAGCTCTGTTGCTCATACAACTTCCAAACTGATGGAAGGCCCCCTCTTCTCGACTGAGTCCTGATCCCGTCTCAAAATATGTAACACAGCTTTCGGACCCAGCCATGAGGACTACAGTAGAGCCATTGTTCGCATCAGGGGTTTTAAGAGTATGCGCCCTCCCAAACATCGCACCTCATGGGCTAGCTTAACCATCGCTGCCGCTCTCCTCATCAGCTGCACCGACCGCTTAGAGGGAGCAGGCACTGACCCCTCTAGCACCGCTGGAACGGTACCAGAGATCGAAAATACCGAGCCAGACAGCACCGTCACCCCTTTGCCCCCAAATTTAGTGGAGTCGTCTGACACACTAGGTGAGGTAGCCTATGAGCGTTTGCCCCAAGATGTTGAACAGCGGCTCCAAACAGCTATTGCCCAAGAGCTGAATGTGCCTGCTGAGCAGCTCTTAGTAATGCGCGCCAACCGAGAAACCTGGACCGATGGATGTCTAGGCCTGGGTGGCCCTGCCGAATCTTGCCTGGCAGCCCTCACCGAAGGTTGGCAAATCGAGGTGAGAACAACGGAAGACAACCAGCATTTCTTTTACCGAACCGACCTCACTGGCGAGAATATTCGTCGCTCGACCTTAGAAAATAATTTGCCCCCGTCGGTGCGCGATCGCATCCTCCAACTCACCGCCGAAAAATTTGAGGTACCCAGAGAGACCCTCTCCGTCACCGCTGCCGACGCCGAAGTTTGGAGTGGCTGCATGGGGCTGGCACCATCACCCGATACCGTCTGTACCGCCATCGCCATTCCCGGCTGGCGTGCCACCGTGAGTGATGGCTCCCAAACCTGGGTCTACCACACCGACGGCGTCGGCAATGATATTCGGCTAAAAGAATAATAATCAGGCGTCAGGCATCTCCCACAACTTACCAAACTCGCCAATCTTCCCAGTCTTGATTAAAGATCGACGTATTTGGAAATGCCGTTGGGTTACCACTGCGCTGGAGCCGCTCTTGCAGTTTGAGCAGCTGGGGCTCTGCCACGGGCAAATCATCCACTAGCTCATAGGGCAAAATACCTTCATTCAAAGCCAGGTCGATGGTGGCCCCTGCCGCCACGCCCACGGACCATTCAAAGGAATGAACCCGGTAGGCTGCCGCTGCGATCGTACTGGTGGCAATACTCTTGCCCGCCACCAGCAAATTATCAATCTGTTGAGGAATCATCGCCCGCAGCGGAATCTGCCCC
>JBCCRZ010000336.1:0-6735 GCA_039200855.1 Cyanobacteria bacterium P01_D01_bin.44
GAGGTAAAGCGCTATCAAATTTGAGAGCTGACCCAATTCTGGGGGCACCGTGGTCAGTTGATTTTGGGAGAGGTAAAGCGCTATCAAATTTGAGAGCTGACCCAATTCTGGGGGCACCGTGGTCAGTTGATTTTGGGAGAGGTAAAGCGCTTTCAACTTTGAGAGCTGACCCAATTCTGGGGGCACCGTGGTCAGTTGATTGTAGAAGAGGTAAAGCACTGTCAAATTTGAGAGCTGGCCAATGCTTTTTGGTACTGTTGTGAGTTTTAAGCCTGAGAGATCCAGCTCAGTTGCACCCGTTTTAATCGCCTTTTGGATGCGTCTTTCTGCGTTGTCTTCGGGGCTGGTGAAGAGATCGCGGAGATTGGAGAACATGGGCGGTTAGTTAGGGGGAAGGGCGAAAGGGGAGATTTTGGATTTTGGATGTAGAGGGTAGTCTTATACCGTTCGGCGATTTAGCTCCTGCTCAAGATCATCAAAATCAACTTGAAAGACGTCGATTTTTTCATGGGCTAAGGTGTCTAATAATTCTGGATGGGTTAAGCCTGCAAACTGCGCGGCTTTGCCCATCGAAATATCACCGTGGGCATACCAATAGATCGCAGCTGCCAGCTGGATTTGCTTGGCAAAATCTTCAGTATTCCGAGCATCTAGGAAATCCTCGGGGACATTGACTGTAACCTGGACCATCACAAACCTCCCTCTGGGGCAAGACTTTAAGAAGGTATCCGATAAATCCCCTCCTTGGGAGGGGTGCCTGAAAGGCGGGGTGGGTCTCGATCGCTCGCGCTAACGGCCAACCCACCCCGTCGCCCCTCCCAGGAGGGGATGCAGTATCGGATTTCAGATTTAATCCTCGATCCTTTGTTAAAATCCTAACCCCATTGCACAAATTACGACATGACCGGGGCGGTACCTCGTGCCCGTCATTCGATATCGAGTACACCCACGAGGGGAGCCCCTACGATAATGCGGCAATAGCACCCGCCAAATTTCGCCTTGCAACCGCTTCATAGCGATCTCGAAAATACGCAATCGAGAAAATCTCTGGCTGTTGGAGAAAATATTCCAATACCTCTCGCCGCTTTTGACGGTAGCGATCAATCGGCACATGCTGATATTCTCGCCGGATATTGGCCTCAAACTGGTCATAAATCGCCGGTGGCAGGCCCAAGATCGTCAGGTCAGTATTAACCACCAGAGCGCTATCGCCTGACAGGTCAGCACTTGAGACTAGATGAGCCGTCGCCAGAACATGGTCATAAACCCGCTGCGGCGAAATAGCCAGGAAATCGACTCCCCCATCTCCCTCATCCTCCCCATCTCCCCCATCTTGTGTTGATGGCTCCTCCCACCAAGCCCTGCTCTGCCCACCTGCATTCTTAAGAAACTGAACGGCCCACTGGGCACTGTCCAGCTCATTCGTAGACGATCGCACATCATAAACCGCATCATGAAACCAGAGGGCCAACTCGACCTCGGCGGGGAACTTAGCCAGGTCACGCACCCGATCAAACGCTTGCAGGCACGCAGCGATGTGCTCTGCTGTATGGTAAAACCGATGCGGTTCGTCGTAGGCCGACATGAGTTGCTCGAAGGTGTCTAAATTATCGGACGCTCCGCTCTGCTGCATGAGCCTTTGCCATCGCGCCCGCCCTTGTGCAAAAGCCATCAATCTGGGCTACCCCACGGCTATCTCCCAGCCTAAGATATCCGCAATCTGACTGGCTAATATGAGCGGATCAAAGGGCTTTGCAATCGTCGCCCGAATGCCTAAGTCCTCATAACGACGTCGATCGGCGGCCTGCACCTTAGCCGTTAGCAAGATCACCGGAATCTCTTTAGTCACCGGATTAGCCTGTAATGCTTGGAAGGTAGCTACCCCATCCATATCTGGCATCATCACATCGAGCAAGATCCCATCGGGCTGCATTTTCTCAGCCGTGGCGATACCCGCCGCGCCGGAGTCTGCGGTGAGGACAGCCCACCCACCGACTGTCTCCAAGCTAATTTGGGCGACTTCTTGAATGTAGGGTTCATTGTCGATGATCAAAATTTGCTTAGGGGCCATGGGGGTGTCTCCTAAAGAGTCTCCTGACGAGCGGTTAAGGGGATGCATGGGCAACGGAGGGTTTGTTATCTGACGGGGGCAAATATTGGGGTAGGGCAAAGAAAAACGTGCTGCCTTTACCGGGCTGGCTCTCGACCCAGATGTGGCCACCGTGTTTTCGAATAATGCTACGACAAATCGAGAGCCCCAGCCCAGTGCCCTCATTAATGCGGGCATCGGAGGAGTCGGCCTGTTGAAAACGCTCAAAAATGGCCTCTAGCTGATCGGGGTGAATGCCGCGCCCCTGGTCGCGGACAGCGATACACACATAGGGCGTATCGCTGATAGGCATGCTGTTGGAGTCGGGGAGTTGGTCAGCGCTCATCAACTCGGCGGTGACCCAGACAGACCCCCCGGCCTCTGAAAATTTGATGGCGTTGCTAAGGAGATTGGTCAGGGTTTGCAACATCCGATCGGGGTCTGCCCAAATCTGGGCCTCAATTGGGGAGGAGAGCAGCCAAATATCTCCCTTATCGGCCAGGGGATACATGGTATTGATCGCCTGTTGAAACAGGGCGGCGATGTTGCAGGCTTCTTTAATGACTTTGAGTTTGCCGGCGGCGATCCGTTCTACATCGAGCACGTCGTTGATTAGGCGGACCAGTCGTTCGGTACTTTTAGCAGCAATCTCGATCAGGCGATGTTGTTTGTCGGGCTGTGTTTGCAGCATGCCGCTGGCAAGCATCCGCAGCGAACCGTGGATAGAGGTCAACGGGGTGCGCAGCTCGTGGCTGACCACCGAGATAAATTCGTCTTTCATGCGCTCAATTTGCTGGCGCTGGCTAATGTCTTTAAAGGTGATCACCGCCCCGACGATGACGCCGTTCTCTCGGATTGGGGTGCTCATGTACTCTGCCGGAAAAGTATCCCCGTCCTGGCGCAGAAACAGGGTATCGGTGGCCTGGTGGACGCTGCCGTCCTCCAGGGAGGCATAGACAGGGGTCAGGGCAGAGGGGCCTTCGTCGGGCTCGATAATCACCAGGCTAATGGGTTTACCGACTAAGGTATCGACGCGATGCCCTAGTAATTTGCTGGCGGCCTGGTTGGCAAACATAATCTCGGCGTTGAGGTTGAGGCCGCACAGCCCCTCTCCCATGGAATTGAGGATCAGCTCATTTTGTCGCCCCAGACGCTCTAGATCGGCTTCGGCTTGCTGGCGTTCGTTGAGTTCACGCTGTAACTGTTCATTCAGACGCTTGAGGTCGGCGGTGCGTTCGGCAACCCGTTCTTCTAACTCGTCTTTGGCGACCTGCAAGACCTGCTCGACCCGTTCTCTCTGGTTGAGCTCGCGTTGGAGCTGCTCGTATAGCTCGGACTGTTGGATTGCGATCGCAAGCTGGGTGGCAAGCTGATCGAGAAACGTAATCTCAAGGGGTTGCCACGCCCTCGGCTTTGCACACTGGTGAACGATCAGCAGTCCCCACAGAGCATCGCCCTGCAAAATCGGCGTGATCAGGGCCGCCTTAGCTTGAAAATGGGTCAGCCAGCTCATGGGGCAGTTTGTGGCCTGGGCAATATTGTCAATCACAGAGCCTTGGCCCTGCTGATATTGAGCTAAAAACTGACTCTGGAGCTGCGGATCGCGGATTTGTAACCCTAGCGTGGCGGGCCATTGCTCAGAGGCTAGCGACTCTACGACCACCAGGCCCACCCAGTTGGGCTTAAATCGCAAAATCAAGGCCCGATCGGCCCCCAGCAGCTGTCGGATCTCAGTGACTGCTGTGGTTAGGGTGGCTTGCAAGCTCAGTGAGTTATAAATCTGGCGAGCAGTGGCCCCCAGCAGTTGCTCAAAGGCAACCTGCTGCCGCAAAATATCTTCGGCCTGTTGCCGGTTGGTGACATCCATGCCTGTGCCAACCACATATTTCACCCGCTCTTGACTATCCAATAGCAGGGTGTTGGACCACGAAATCAGTCGCCGCTCTCCGCTGCGAGTGATCCAGTGATTTTCAGCAGAGGGCGAGCGTTGCCCAGACCGCAGTGTTTGCAAAATGGCTTTGACTGCTTCCTGTTCTTCGGGGGGGACAAACAGCTCCCACATAAAGTGTCCTCGAATTTCGCTGAGGCGATAGCCGGTCAAGGCTTCACAAGCTTGGTTACAGGTCAAAATCTGACCCTCTGCATTGAGCACCACCACCAAGCTATCAATGCTGTCCAGGACCATCTCAACGAAATCAGGTCCCCAGTCTAGGTGAAATCGTTTAATTTCTGTGGGGTCGAGCATGGGGGCGTGAAAGTTGGAAAGGGAAGGGGGGAAGGGAGGGGGATTACGAGTTAAAAGTTAAAATTTAAGCATTTGAATATGTCTCCTCTGTGATAAGTCTCTGGCTGAACCTATTCTCAATCCTGAACCTTTAACTTTTAACCTTTAACCTTTAACCCTTTAGAACCGGTTGTGGCTGTGGAGTCGCGATCGCAATACTCCCTTGACCTTGGGATTTGGCTTGTTGCAGGGCTTCCTCCGCAGCTTTGTACAAGACGTGGATGTCATTGCCGCTGGTGGGGAACTGGGCGATACCTGTGCAGAAACTCAAGTGAATACTGGGTTCGTAGGTAGCTAGCAGCGGATGCTCAGCGAGATTTTGGGTCAGGGCTATCAAACGCTCTTCCGCGTCGTGGGCGGTCATGCCATACATACCAATGACAAATTCTTCGCCACCCCAGCGTCCGATGATATCTTCTCGTCTAAAAAATTGCGAGAGTCGCCGCCCGAGCTGACGCAGTAAATTGTCGCCAGTTTCATGGCTATAGCTCAGATTAATTTTTCGGAGCTGGTCCAGGTCGATCAGCACCAGGGCAAAGGGTTGCTCATAGCGCATGGCCAGGTTGAGCTGCACATTTAGATCTTGGGTCGATTTTTGTCGATTGAGCACCCCCGTCAACGGGTCTACATTGGCCAGACGCTGCAATAGCTTGACTCGCTCTAGTCGGTTGAGAATTCGCACCACCAACTCCGGCCCGGTGACGGGCTTGCTGACAAAGTCATCGGCCCCGACGGTAAACACCTGGGTGACTCGATCGACGGTGGTATGGGCCGTCAAGAAAATAATCGGCAGCGTACTCCAGCGTGGATCGTTGCGGACTACCTGACAAAGCTCAATGCCGCTGATTTTGGGCATGTTGATATCTAAAATCAGCAGGTCAGGGCAAACCTGATTGAGGACCTCAAGGAATCGTTGGGGTTTGTCCAAGGTGGTGACGCTAAAACCCCAAGGATTGAGTAATACAGTGAGGGTATTTAGCACGACCGGGTCGTCATCCATCACCATGATTTTGGCAGCGGAGGGATGGTGATGTTGCAAAACCTGGTTGACCGCTTCCAAAATCTGGGTGGCAGACATCGGTTTTTGCAAAAATCGGCTGATGCCTAACCGCATCACTTTGAGACGATTGCTCAGGCCCTCTTGGTGGGTTAGCACGATCACCGGAATTGCGGGTACTGCTGTGTTTAGCTGCTTAATAAATTGCTTTAACCGGGTTGAATGGGCATCGATATCCGGGTCGAGGATCACCGCTGCGGGGGGATGTTGGGTCACTGTCTCAGCCGCTCGGGCAAGGGAGGGCATCATCTGAACCTGATAACCCCAGTGGCTGGCCTCGTGGATGAGTAGCGAGAGAAACGTTTGATCGTTATCGATTACCAGGAGGTAAGGGGCCTGGCTCGGATCGCTCACGATTGACGGCTCGGCTGACCTTTGCTGAATGGTCTGCCGCAGCTGCTTGACCACCGGCTGCATCGTTTGGGCATGTTGGGGGCGCAGTGAAGTCTGCTTGCCTAGCTGAGTTTCAAGTTGTCGAGCCAGCTGAGAGCCTTTGGGGAGTCCAAAAGTCCCCAGTGCCCCTGCCAGTGAGTGGGCCTGTTGCTCAGCCGACCGGCGTAACTGCTTAGTGAGTGAACTTTGGTCGAGGGCCGTAATGGCCCGCTCGATAGTTTCCAGCTGGGTTTGCATGCGGGGTTGAAAGCGCTGCCAAATGCTTTCTAACGCCAGCAAGGTTTGCTCTTTGGTGGGGGGGTGATGGGTGGGCTTTGAGTGTTTATCGGGCCCTGACGCGGGAAGATTTTTGAGGTGATAGCCGATCCCGTAAACGGTTTCAATAAAGTCTGTGGGCCCCCCAGCCGCTTTTAATTTCTGGCGAATACATTTGATATGGGTGCGGACGGCTTCTTCGCCGGGGGCGTCTTCGTAGGCCCAAAGGTGTTCTAAAATCATGCCGCAGCTAAAGACGCGGCGGGGATTGCGCATCAGCAACTCTAACAGGGCTGACTCTTTAGGGGTGAGGGTTAGAGGGGTTTGATGATAGGTAATCTCATAGGTGCTGGGGTCGAGGTGCAAGTCTCGCCACACCAGGACTGGGGACGCATTTTTGCTCCCCCGGCGCAGCAAGGCCCGGACCCGTGCCACCAACTCTTCTGGATCACAGGGTTTGACCACATAGTCGTCGGCCCCAGCATCGAGCCCCACGGCTTTGTCATGGCCGCTGTCGCTATCGGTCATGAGCAGGATAGGCATGCTGTAGTCGCGCGATCGCAGCTGCTTACACAGGCTAATGCCATCTAGCGTAGGCAAGTTGACATCAGCGATCACCAAGTCGTAGTCAAACAGCTCAAGCAGTTCCCAGGCGGC
>JBCCRZ010000337.1:0-6735 GCA_039200855.1 Cyanobacteria bacterium P01_D01_bin.44
CGTCGAGTAAACACATTTACAAAGAAAAGCTGCTCTAGCAATGGAAAGAAGAAGAAGCCGAAGGCAGCCCAGAAAACGGCATACTGGAGTATGGGATGATCCCTCATAACGCTAGCACCACTGAGTAATGAAGCCCAAAGAAAGAAGTTGGGGGTCACTAGCAGCAAATAAGCATCCTGGGCCTCAGCTTTGTTTGCCCACTTTCTAGGTAGCAAAATAGCCAAGGCTGCTAGACCTCGCAGCAGCAGCAAACTCGTTAACGCGATGCCTAGCTGCTGCAAACAAGCCAACGAACTTTCTGGATCAGCACCTAAAAAGACATCTGAGATCAGGTGGGCAGGTGTAAATTGCAGCCCCGCAGCGAATGCCATGATCGCCCCTGCAAAAATCCCGATGAATTTCCAGTTTTTGCTGTGGTGATTGGATTCTACGGGGGATTTGGTACGCCACAGCTGAGCGATTACACCCGGCAAAACCAGACCCAATCCTAAAATGATATAGAAAACCTCCAAGCTGGTCGGGCTGATGGGCAGCATGACGACAGAGAGCAAACTGACAAGGGCTGCCGAAACAAAAATGGATAAGGCTTTTGATAACACCGCTGAGGGATACAGATTGCCTCCCCAGAGAATGGACATGACAGGCGTTGACAGGGCTGGCGGGACCATCCAAAACAACACCCATAGCACCTTGTAGAGATCGTCTGGGCCTTGATAAATCCAGCCTGATAAAAATAGGGCAATCCCGCCGACCCAGCGCAGCAACATCCAGCCATTGACGACGGTTGTGACGGTTTTAGAGATTTTGCGACGGCTGGCTCGCAGGTCAATGTCGAGATAGGCGTAAAATGTGGAAACCGCTAAACAGGTGAGAATGAGTCCCGTGAAGAGGATTGAGGGAATTGCGATCGCGCTCACCACAGCTTTAATGGCCACCCCAGTCACAAAGGCAAATGCGCTCAGACCAACGCCCCACATGGTGGCAATGTCATTGATCTTCTTGCGCAGCGAAGCCGAGCCGCTCGATTCTTTATGCTGGAAATTGACCAGTGCTTCTCGGCTCAAAGCTTTGCCATTGGGTAGCTTGAGATGATGATAGGCTGTAACCGGTAAGCCGCTTAAGTATAACGCTAGGGGTTCTAAAACATACTGATGGCAGACAACGAGCACGTTTTCGCCACGCGCTAACCGAGGAACGATGGCTTCTTCATAAAATTGAGCAACCCGCTCATAAACCTGCTGGATACTCTCACCGGAGGGCGGGGTTTCATTATGGGAGTGCAAAAGTTCTTCAAAGCCGTCGTATCCCAGGGCCATCCGCAGCAAATTCTTATTGCGCTGGGCAAAGATGCCAAAAGATTTTTCGCCAAGGCGATGGTCAATTTGGGGCTCGATGTCGGGAGACTTTAGCGCCCCACTCACTGCCAAGGCAATATCACAGGTTTGTCGGGCTCGTTTTAGGTGAGAAACATAGACAGCATCAAAGGTGACGCCTTGTTTCTGGATATCGTAACCCGCTTGACGGGCCTGCATTTTGCCAAATGCAGTCAACTCAACATCTAATACACCTGCAAAAATATTGCGTTCATTACTCGTACTTTCTCCGTGACGGACAAAGTAAACAGTTCCTTGACGAACGGCTGAGACGGACTTGGTATTAGGGGAAATCGGTGTAAGAGTTGCTGCTGGTCCAGACGCGGTTGGGATCTGTGTAATTGAAACCATTAGTCTTTTTTACTCAAAGGTGGACATGTAACAACTCATTGGCAACTACAAGCAACCGTAAGACGGTGTTGACCGTCTTTGGATTGAGCACTCGGGTACGGCGGCCCGCCCCTTTGGCTTTACGTTACTTAATTTCCGGCTTTTAGCTGAGAAAGATGTGGCCGTCAGCTGAGCCAATACTGATACTTTTCTGAAAAAAACTAAGAAAGCAGATCGCTACAGCCCATGGGATATTCCGCTCGGACTACCCATCACTTTTCCCTGTGCGCGATACCTGCGATCACCTGCTGAGTTGTCGCTGTCCAACCGACGATGCCGCCCTGGGCGCGGATCATCTCCAGGGTGGTTTGCTTAAATTTGGGGAAGTAGCTTTCGGTGGCGTCTTCGACCAGCAGGCATTCGTAGCCGCGGTCGTTGGCTTCGCGCATCGTGGTCTGGACGCAGACTTCGGTGGTGACGCCGGTGAAGATCAGGTGAGTGATGTGTTGCGATCGCAACACATCCTCAAACCCCGTATCAAAAAACGCTCCCTTCCCCGGTTTAGCAATCACCGGTTCCCCTGGCTTAGGTTGCAGCTCAGGGATAATCTCATTCCCCGCTTCCCCTAGCACCAAAATACGCCCCATCGGTCCCTCATCTCCAATCTTGAGGGTGCCGTTCCCCCGATCTAGCTTTGACTGAGGGCAGTCCGAGAGATCTGGTCGATGGCCCTCTTTTGTTTGAATAACCAGCAGTCCCTGGGCCCTAAAAGCCTCCTGCAACTGTTTCACTGCGGGCACAATGGCTTGCAATCGAGACACATCATTGCCCAGAATCTCTCCAAAGCCACCGGGTTCAAGAAAATCTCGCTGCATGTCGATGATCACCAACGCCACGTGACGCAGAGTATCAGGTAGTGGGTAATCATAAGGTTGAGCAGAAATTTTAGCCATTTTTCATCACAACCGGCTTCTCCCAGATAATCAGCACAATGCAGCCCTCATCACTCACGACATCATGACGGCTACCCGGAGGATTGATTATCACTGTCCCAGCAGAATGCTGCCCCTGATGGTCACTCTGGGAGCCCGATAGCACAATGATATGTTCGTACCCTGTATGATCGTGCTCCGGCACACTGGCCCCCGGTGCATATCTCAACAGAGCCGCCGCTGGCCCCTGCTGGCCATCTCCATAGAGGCGATGGATCTCCACCCCAGGGCGAAAAGGCTGCCAGGTTAAGCGCTCTGGATTGTCGGCAAGGGCCAATAAATCCGGAAAGATCAGGGGCTTAATGTCCGGCCATCCGCTGGCCGATGAGACTGAGGTCGGCATGGGCGATTTCGCTCTCGTAGACAAACTCTCCGTCGCTCATCACCAGGATGCGATCGGCCAGGGCCAGCAGCTCATCCAGGTCTTCGCTGACCAGCAGCACGGCCACGCCGCGATTGCGGGCATCCACGATGGCATTGTGGATAAAATCAACGGCTGAGAAATCTAGCCCAAAGCAGGGGTTGGCTGCGATCAACAGTTTCACCGACTCTGACGAGAGTTCTCGAGCCAATACGGTTCGCTGCACGTTGCCTCCTGATAAGTGGCTCACCGGGGTCTCAACCGAGGGCGTCTTGACCGAAAAGGTCTGTACCAGCCCCTGGGCCATTTGCCGAATTGCTTTTAAGATCAGCAGCCATTGCCATTTTGCCTGGGGCGGTCGATCAAAGGTTCGCAGGGCCATATTCTCCGCCACGCTCATAGTGGGCACACAGGCATTGCGGAGCGGTTCTTCGGGGAGGGCATAAACCTGATGGCGAAACATCTCTTCGCGAGTGGCGGTATAATTTTTTCCATTAACATGGAGCGTGCCAGCAGTGGCTAAGCGCTGACCGGACAGTACTTCGACCAGCTCTTTCTGACCGTTACCTGACACCCCAGCAATGCCAACGATTTCGCCAGTGTGGACGTTTAGATTGACACCTTTGACGGCGGGCAGTCCATTCTCTCGATTGGCATGGATATCTGTGAACGAGAGCACAGGCGTTTGTGCTTCAGCATCTGTCTTGGCGACCGATTGGGTATTGCGGGCCTCCCCCAGCATCATCTGGGCCATCGCTTCGATGGAGAGGTCTTTGACAGCCCCCTGACCTGCGAGTTGGCCTTTGCGCAGGATGGTAACCTCATCGGCAAAAGCCTGCACTTCTCGGAACTTGTGGGTAATCAACAACACGCTGAGGTTGCCCTTGACCACCTCTGACCGGAGCAGGCCCAGCACTTCATCAGCTTCTCCAGGGGTGAGCACCGAGGTGGGCTCATCCAAAATCAAGATGCGGCTTTTGAGATAAAGCTGCTTGAGGATTTCGAGCTTTTGTTTTTGGCCAGCGGCTAGCTGGGCAACCGGAACATCTAACCCAATTTTGAAGGGAGACTGATCAATAAAGGCGTGCAGCTGCTCGTATTCTTGCTTCCAGTTGATCAGGTTTTGGGTGTCGTAGCGAGACAGGACAAGATTCTCTGCCACCGTCATCGCAGGCACGGAGGTGAAATGCTGATAGACCATACCGATGCCGTGGGCGTGGGCGTCTTTGGGGCTGTTGATGGTTTTTAACTGCTGATCGACCAGGACCTGCCCGGCGGTGGGTTTGTAGAACCCCATTACACATTTGACCAGGGTGCTTTTGCCCGCTCCATTCTCACCAAGCAGCGCATGGACGCTGCCAGAGGTCAGGGTCATTGACACCTGATCGAGGGCGGTGAATCGACCAAACCGCTTGGTCATCTCTACCACGTCTAGCTGGGGTGGGCCTTGGGTCCGATTTGGGGTCGCCAGGGTTGCAGTGTCCATCGGTTAAGCCTGAAGGGTTTCGAGCAGATCGGCGGAGGTGGCAACCGCACCAAAGACGCCACCCTGCATCTTGATCATTTTCAATGCAGCGAGATAGTTGCCGTAATCGGTGGCCCCGGTACAGTCTGAGAGCACCAGACATTCATACCCCCGGTCGTTGGCCTCGCGCATCGTGGTGTGGACACAAACATCGGTGGTAATGCCGGTCAGGATAATGTTTTGAATGCCTTTGCGCCGCAGGAGCAAATCAAGATCGGTGGCGAAAAAGGCCCCCTTGCCAGGTTTATCAATCACCGTTTCGCCAGGGAGGGGCGCTAACTCAGGGATAATCTCCCAGCCGGGCTCTCCTCGCACTAAAATCCTGCCGCAGGGGCCAGGATCGCCGATGCCAGCGCCAATTTGTTGAGAGCGCCACTGTTTATTTTCGGGCAGGTCAGACAGATCAGGGCGATGGCCCTCGCGGGTATGCATGATCGAATAGCCCTGATCGCGCATCACCGTCAGCAGTTTTTGTAGGGGCTCGATGGGGGCGCGGGTGAGGCTGAGGTCATAGCCCATCTTGTCAACGTAGCCGCCCTTGCCGCAAAAGTCGGTCTGCATATCGATAATGACCAGCACCGCGTTGTCGGGGCGTAAATCGCCATTGTAGGGATAGGGATAGGGGTCAGATTTTACATAGCGTCCCATGTAGTATCTAAGATCTGCGCTCAGGTATGAATTGACCAGCAATGTATCACTTTTTTGCTGAGTTAGAGTGTTCAGTTTGAACGAAGCCATCATTCGAGCAAAATTTCAAGGAACTTGAGTATTGCTATGATGTGAAAGGCAATCGTGAACGGGTTGAGGTGGTTATTCCTCATGAATTGTTTCCGATCCTCAATCAATATCCACGAGTCCTCAAACCACGGTGAGCAGTATGGATAACGCTAACTGGGAGCAGATTAAATCGAAATATAAGCTGGGTCAGTTTATACAGGGCACAGTTGAGTTTCATGCGCCCTTTGGCGTTTTTCTAAAAATTG
The DNA here is from genome assembly GCA_039200855.1 of Cyanobacteria bacterium P01_D01_bin.44. GTDB lineage: Bacteria > Cyanobacteriota > Cyanobacteriia > Phormidesmidales > Phormidesmidaceae > SIO4C1. Next base: position 5,565 of record JBCCRZ010000337.1, read on the forward strand.
ATAATGCTTCAGTCAAGGGACTCGTCAAAATCCCTGATTTTTTGGATGAGGGCACGATGAGTGAAGAAATGTATCCAGAAATTGGCACAGTTGTAGGTGCGGTTGTAGTTGGCTATAACGAGAGCAATTGTCATGAAGTGTATTTGAGTGCAAAGCCCAGTGTTTTGCACAAGGCGCTTGTTCCTCTAAAGGTAGCCGCCCTAGCTGGTTAGGACACCTCTCTGCGGGATACAATTTATCGTTGCGTTGGTACGGACAGACTGTAGATTCTCAATGAGTGAGCAAAATTCTTGGCTTCTGCACAACTTTATCGTTAGCTAATAAATGATTGACAAACTGTCAAAAGCAGAAATTGAGGCCTTTCAGAAACTGAAATTCAATTCAAATTTAAGGCCGGTTTTTGATCCAATGAGATACTGTCTTCGATGGGAAGATGAGGAACCAGAGTCTGTATCTAAAGATATTTATGAAAGATTCTTAGATCTTCTAATTGCACGTAGTTACTTGCATTTGGGACGGCCAAAAGACAGGTGGTATAGCCTTGAGCCCACTGACTATTTCAGAGATTTTTGGGATTATGCAAACGAAGTGATCCCGAGCTGGCCAGGATTTATGAGACTGGAGCTAACTGAATCTGCTCGTGAATATTTTGAAAGAGAAGTGAATCGAGACCCTCATGAACATCTTTAAAAAATAGCTAACGTTTGCGGTAAGCAAACATTAGCCAATAAGTAAGAGGGATGACTCTTGCTAAATTACGCGTTGAACATCAACTCATGAGGTTAGCCTATCCCTCCGCGGCATCTGCCGATACCAGCGGTAACTCCTCACCCTGATAGCTGCGAGTCGGGGCCTCAAACCCGCAGGAAGTGCCATCGGTGTAAACCACCTCATCTTCCCAGGGCAGGCGATAATTGCCTGCCACCATGTCTTTCATATAGGTATAGGGGCAATCCTGCGCGCCGCCTTTCACCGCCGTGTATCCCCGATGACCAAACTGGTAAATATTGTTCTCTACGCTCCAATACTGGCGGGCTTCGCGCACCAGGTCGGGGCGGACCTCGGCGGTAATAATCTCATCGGGGCGATGGCTGCCCATCACCAGCGGTTCGCCATCAAAGTTGACAATCATCCCCTCGCCCATGGAGTCAAAGCTGCCGTCGCTGCCGCA
>JBCCRZ010000338.1:0-6719 GCA_039200855.1 Cyanobacteria bacterium P01_D01_bin.44
AGCCCTGACGACCTGGACGCTGCAATTCCGCCGGTTAGGGCCTATGCCGGGGCCTGGCACCTGGTGCTAGCCGTCACCTCAGCGGCGCGCCTGGCCGACCTAAACTATGACTTTGACGCCCTCAAAGCATTGATGCTGCGCAATGACCTTACAACATTACAGCTGATCTGGCGAGAAAGTGACATGGTGTTTCACGCCCGCAATCCGTTCCCGGTGGGCGGTGTGGTAGAAGACCCGGCCACGGGAGCCGCCGCCGCTGCCCTGGGGGGCTATCTCCGCGATGACAAACGGGTGCTGGTGCCGACCACCCTCACGATTCGACAGGGCGAAACCATGGGTCGCCCAAGTTTGCTGACGGTAGAGATTCCTACCAGCGGCGGCATTGTAGTATCGGGCACAGCTGTCACGCTTGAATGAGATGGAACCTCTTACAGACTGTACAGGGAGCGGTCCATGACTCGAACCGCCTACAGCTCTGCACCCAGCATAAGCGCTCAGTCATGCTGAAACAGCGCCTAAGGCATATAGCGCAGTCTTCTGTGCAGCTGATAACCCTGTAACCTCTGTCAGGTTCATCCCTTCGTAGGGGCCAGGCAACTTTAGACTGCCAATACACTGCCATGACTGGGTATCCCAGAGTTTAATCGTATTTCCTTCGCCACCACTGGCAAGTATCTGACCATTAGGGCTTAGTGCTAGCGCCCAAAGAATATAGTTATGGGCCTGTATAGTGTGCTGACATTGGCCGCTTTCAGCATCCCAGATTTTGAGGTTGCCATTAAATTCGCCACTCACAAATTGGGAACCCTCTGATAAAAATAAGCCTGTCAAGACAGCATTAGCAAAGCCAGTCAACGTTTTGAGACACTCACCCGTTTGCACATTCCAAATCCTGACCGTACCATCAGAACTCGTACTGGCGAGTAGCCGATTATCAAAGCTAAATGCAATTGAATGCACATGATCAGAATGAGCGGTTAATGTGTGCAAACAAGCACCTGTTTCAGGGTTCCATAGTTTAACAGAACAATCAAAGCTGCCGGTTGCTAAGTACCTGCCATTATGAGAGAATGCAGCTGCCCAAATCGTTTCATTGTGTCCTGCAAATGTTCTCACACAGTTGTTATTGTTAATATTTCCATTACTGGCTATGCGCCATAGTTTGCAAGTCTGATCTCTACCCGCCGTGCATAAAAAGTTGCTATTAGGCTGAAACTTGACTGACCGTATTACATCAGTATGCCCCATCAAATGCTGTGAGTGGTTTTCTTCATTGAAGTGCCAAACTTTAACGGCAGTCTGCTCTCCTCCACTTGCAAGGTAGCTGCCATCTGGGCTAAAGCTAAGGTCAAAAACCGGACTTTGATGAGAGAGAATTGTGGGGCATTGTCGCTGGTCTACATTCCAAAGTCGAATCTGTCCATCGTGACTGCCACTGGCTAATGTTTTGCCATCTGGTGAGAAATCAAGCGCCCACACTGTGTTGGTATACCCTGAGAGGGTTTTGAGACAACATCCATACTGGTACTCCCATGTGCGGATAGTCCGATCTTGACCACCGCTATAAAGGAATTTGCTATCTTTGGAAAATGCAAGCGACCATACCCAACTAGTATGCCCTTGAATAGACCGTTCGCATATATAAGAGTCCAGATTCCAAAGCTTAATTAAGCCACTGTAATCACCGCTGGCAAGCGTGTGCCCATCAGGGCTAACTTTCACGAACCACACGGCATGTTGATACCCTAACAACAGACTGAGGCATCTCCCTGTGACAGCATTCCAGATGCGAACAGTGTGGTCATTACTGCCACTGACTAAAAATCGATCATCCGGACCAAAGTCTACGCTCCAGACACCTTGGGTATGGCCTACCAGCGTGTTAATACATTGACCTGTTTCCCAATTCCAAACCTTCACAGTATTGTCAAAACTCGCACTTGCCAAGATTGGCCTGGTCTTTGCAAACTTGATTGCTCTAATAGCACCCGTGTGCCCTTTCAAGGTTCTGACACATTGACCACTCTTGATATCCCAAAGTTTAATACGCTGATCAGTACCAGCGCTAGCAATTTGATCGCCCTCTGGCAAAAAGGCAACGGACATCACCATTCGATGATGTCCTTGAAAGGTGTGGATACATTCATAGTTAGTTGTCTGCCAAAGTTTAAGGGTAGCATCACCGCCACCACTGAGTAAGTATTTTCCATTGGGAGAGAACGCTACCGAAAAGACACCTTCTTTGTGTCCGCTAATGGTTTCTAAATGTTTATAGGTTTCAAGTTCCCAAATGAGAATATTTCCTTGCAGATCGCCAACTGCTAACAGGGTATTATCTGGATTAACTGCCAGCGCGATAATGGCACCAAAATCATGATTAAATTGACAGTTCTGAAAATTTGATTGAGTGAAGTTTGTTTGTCGTAAATTGATTGCTTGTAGATTGGCCTGCCAGATGGCTAAATCAGAAAAATCATATCCTGTTAAATCGAGGTCAAGCTGTCGGCACAAGTTAATGAAGTTACCAGCACCATACCCTGCTACAACCTGTTTGAGTCTCGTCAAAATGGTGATCATGTATTGACTCACCACGTGTGGCTGGACCAGGATTGCTTGCAACCGTTTGACTATGGGGGCAAGGATCATACGTTCCTGGCTGTCGCGTATATAGTCCCTATTGGTTGTTTTGAGTAAGGCATGGGTATGAAAGAGGCGCAGGGATGCCGCTGGAGATGTGAGCGTCAGATTTTCTGGTTGGCTCAGAACCATAAGCTCTTCATAAATCGTCTGAATCAATCGCTCAGTGACATACTCCATAATGACTGGTTGCTGAGTATATTGACCTCTCTTCACCTCTATCAGTGACCGCCAGCTTAAGGATTCTAGGGCGTCAAATACATCTGCTCGTGAGCTTACAGGCCAGATGTCGTCAAGGAGTTCAGAGGTTGTTGTCCATTCTCGATTAATGGCTATCCAGTATAAGATGCTTTGCTCAAGAGAAGACAGTCGCTCAAATTGTTGGTTGAGCAGTCTGCGAAAATCATTAAAAATAGGGGAATTTTCCTGTAAAAAGAGATTGATGTCTCCATCAAAAATTGACTGAATTGAGGTGCCTACAAGTTTAATAGCAAGCGGATTATTCCCATACCGTTGACAGAACTGCTTAATAGTTTCTGGCGTCCCCAGTAACCCTTTGGCCTCGACAATAGCCTGAGCAGCTTCTGCTGAGCCACTCAGTTGAAACGAACGGGTTGATAGCTGATCGCTTTCTAAAATACCAATTTCGCTGGGCTTTTCTCGGCTCGTGATAATTAAGCAGCTGCGGTGAGTGGTTTCTCCAATTTGACGCAGCAGCGTGCCATAGTCTTCGTACCCTGCCCGGTATTGCCCGGCCTGGCAACTTTCTAGCAATGTTTCTACATTGTCTAAAATAATCAAACAGCGACGACTCCGTAACCAATGTAGGAGGCGCTCGGTGGTAGGTGCCATGTCCTGTTGCTGTGACAGAAAAGGCACCATCTCCTTGAGCAGGTGTTTAAGCAAGGGGGCGTTGCGTACCGAGCGCCAGATAACGGCGTCAAAATCTGAGCAAATGGTCTGGGCTAGTTTTGCGGCCAGACTGGTTTTGCCAATGCCGCCAATGCCTAAAATTGAAACTAGACGACAGTCATCTGCAAGGATAGCGGTCTGTAATCTGGCTAGTTCATCACTGCGCCCATGAAAAAAAGCGGTGTCGATGGCTTCTTCCCAATCCTGCTGTGGTTTATTTTTTTGGGGTCTAGATCTTTGTTCAGACAGAGAGGCATCGGCTGAAATCTTTTTAACAAAACTTGGATTTGCTTGAGATATTTGTGGTGAAGCTGATTCTACCGCTGTCTCAATGGCAGCATCACCCGCGATGTCAGTGATGGTTTGCCAGTCCAGGTTTAAGCGATCGCAAATTTCTGCAAACGTAGCAAAGTCAACGGGCTTACCATTCAGAAACCGACTGATGGTCGATAGGGCCATATTCAAGTCTTCAGCCAGGGAGCGCTGGCTGCGAAAACCACATCGTTTGAGGGTGCTTTTGACGGTTTGAATCGACTGCCTATTGACCTTTAGTGAGCGAGACATAACCCCTGGAGTTCTACGTGATTATGACTATATCAACTTAGGGTTGGCAGCATTTTAGGGTTAGCAGCATTTTACAGGCAGTAATCCATCTATCAATTAGATGAATTGGATGGATTTGATAGATACTGTGAATAGCGTGGCTTCAATCATTGATAGGAACCTGGCTTAAGGAATGAGGATTAAATAATTTACCTAAGTTTGAATCTTCGAAAGCCCTCACCCCTGCCCTCTCCCAAACCTGGGAGAGGGAGTCGGACTCCGGTTCCCCTTATCCCAGACTGGGAGAAGGGGTTAGGGGATGAGGGCAATAGGTTACGAATATTAATAAATCCTTATTCCTAAGCATTGACAAAAACCAAGAATAGGACTTGAGCTTTCCTCATGTGGAAAGTGACTTTGTCATATCAATCAAACTCGGTCAGAACTCCTACAAACTCGGTCAAGATCTCACTCATTGGGTCGGTTAGATGGGCATAGACACATGGATTGGAGTCTATGCAATGTTATTAACTAACCAAAGAATTAAGTGTAAACCCGTCGCTACGGGGCAAACTGCACCACAAATTCGCCTGAAAGCGACCTGGGTTGTGGAAAATGATCGGCTGATTTGCAAGTGGCTAGCCGCCTAAGGAGCATACTATGAAAATTCCATCTTCAGGATACGCCTGGGCAAGCCTTGAACCTGAGGTCGATGGCTTAGTCCAAGATTTGATGCAGGCAGAAAACCTACCCGGCATGACGGTGGCCGTCACGAAAAACGGTCGACTCATTCTCACCAAGGGTTATGGCTGGGCCAATCGCCAAACCCAGCAAGCCATGGAGCCTTTTATGAGCAGCCGCATCGGCAGTGTGACCAAGGCCGTGGTCACAGGCCCCGCTGGCTGGCAGCTGATGAAGGCCAAAGGGATTAAGCCTCAGCAGCAAAGGCTCTATGGACCGAGTGGTTTATTTAAGAACCGGTTTGCAGAGGATATTGACCTCAGCCCTACGCCGAATAAAAGCTGGTACACCGAAATCACCCTGCAACACCTGCTAGATCATGCGGCTGGGTTTGTTAAGGATCCCGATACCGCTGGCGCAGCCAAACTTTTCAAGACGGATGAAGCTGCTTTGACCTACGAAGAAATTCATAAACACTTTCTGAGAACCACGAAACTGCTATTTAGGCCAGGCACCCAGTCCAAATACTCTAACCACAGCCTGGGGATCTGGACGCTGGTGATCGAAGCCCTGTCTGGCAAGACCTACCGCAGCTATGTGACGGAAGTATACCTGCGATCGCTAGGGCTGCAGACGTCTGTGCTGCCCGAACGCTCCCAGTTTGAAAACCGCGAAGCCTGGAGCCATGTTTACAATGGCCAGGGGCAGCCGGTGCCGATTCCATTCGGCAATTCAGGCACGGGGTTGGCAGCGGGGGGATTCCGAGCCTCGGCTCAGGATCTGACCTACATCATGACCCACCTCGAAAATACTTACACCGAGTCAGAGCTGAATAAGATGGCCTGGGGCAGGGAAGCCCGCGGTAAACTGTCCCACAGTGGTCGGATTGGCGATGCTGGCACAGCCCATGTGGCCATGTTTCCAGAGGGGTATACGGCATTAAATGGTGCCGACCTGAGCCGGGTCCATGTGGCTGTAGCTACCAACGTCAATATGGACAGGCGAGACGATCAGGATGCACTGCTTGGGGAGCTCGCCTCCCAGATTGTCCTGGCGGTGCCCGCGGCAAAGGTGCCTGGCAACTACGATATTACTCAGTTTCTGCGCCACGATACCGCCCATGGCGGAGACTTCAAGGAAATCAGCCTGGATGGGACCGTGGCCGCCTTGTCTAACTCAGAAGGGAATCTACAAATCATTCCCTATCGCTTGGACGCTAAAGGGTCGCTGTCGCGGGGTGAGGTGGTGACTGCTGGTGCGGCGAGTTACGTCAAACTGGTGCGACCAGATACCAGCCGCAATAACAGAGTGACCGCTTTTCGAGATGCGGATGGCCATCTAAAGCTGATTGCCTGGGCGCTTTCTAGCGGAGGGCACATCGGCCGTCGGGACGACGCTGTGGCTGGACCGGTTAAGACCCTGGCCATAGCCGCCTTCCCCGATGGCAACGGGGTGATTACCCTGGTTCGCGGCCACCAGGATGAGTTGAAACTAGTGGCCTGGGAATTGTCACCCACGCTGGAGATTACCCGGCGCGGTGACATTGAGGCGGGGGTCGTGTGGGATATTGCGGTGACAACAACCCGTGAGGACTTTACCGGGGTGGTGAGTGCCACCACCGACAGCGATCGCAAACTCAAGCTGATCGCCTGGGGATTTGACAGCGCGGCTAAAACCTTCACCCGTCGCGGTGATGCGGAAGCAGGGGTAATCAAAGGCGATCTCAACCTGGTGCGAGCTGAGCTAGCAGGCAACGACATTGTGGTCACCGCCTTTAGTAACGAAGAGGGCAATCTGAAGATGATTACCTGGCAGGTTCTCGCCAACGGCGAGATCAAACGCCGGGATTCTGCCACAGCCGGGTTTGCTAGCCTGGTAGATCTCACCACTGCCCCCGGTGGCAAGGTGGTTGCCTCGGTTAAGGATAGCGACGGCATTCTGCGCAT
>JBCCRZ010000339.1:0-6714 GCA_039200855.1 Cyanobacteria bacterium P01_D01_bin.44
GGGTTTGCAACGGGTTTTAGACCTGCAACGGTTGGTCCATAATTGGGTCAGGCCCCATTGGGGATTGGAAAAAGGGGTCACCCCAGCGATGAAAATGGGATTTTGTTCTCGTCCATTCACGATCTTGGAATTGCTCACTAGCAAAGGCTTCTCAAGTATGTCCTGTTAACAGACCAGTGCCCCCCACGAGCAGCGACTTTTTCTCAACCTACTTTCTTTTTGAGGGTTTTAACGTAGTTATCAATACGGTGGTCTTCGAAGCTGCCGGTGATGATGCGCCAGGTAAACTTGCGAGCTAACTTGATGGCCTCATCGACATGGCGATAGCCCTGCCACCGGCGAGGAAGCCCTGACACCACATCCCATCCGTTGACCACCCGCCAGCTATTGGGAACGCGGCGATTGTAGGATTCGACAAAGGCTTTGTTGCCGACCTTGGGTGCACCAAATGTGTACACTTCGACGGTGATTTTTGAACCAAAGTTATATTGCAGGTCAATGGCACAGAGTTTTGCCAGCGCACCGCCCAGGCTATGGCCGGTCATACGATACTGAGTAGCACTACTGTTTTGGATATATGGGTGGATTTGGTTACGTACCGCTAGATAAGCCTCAATAAAACCACTGTGCATTCTGACCGGGTTGCTAGCCTGGGCATAGATGTCAGGGTAAATTAATTCTTTTTTCTCTTGATCCAACTTGAAGTTGGTAAACCAGTCTTTTTCGTCGTCACTACCCCGAAATACAATTACGGCTAATTTCGTGGATGGGTTTTCTAAAATCGCTAACTGGGTACCCGTTTTGTTGTCTTCCATCGGGACTGGTTGGATGTTATGCCAGCCGCTAAACTTAATGTTGCTAAAGTCTCGGTAGACTTCTTGAGATAAAATCGCACATTCTAACGCGGTCTTATAATCCATCGAGATCACCCACAGTTCTTAAGTTTGACAATACCCAGACCTACAGGGTTTACCCAAGGCAATACGGACACTATTAAGTCTGGGTAGGGTCCATCTGTTTATATTTCCGCACAGAGTGAGCTAAAAATGAGGGGTGCTACAAAAATTTGCACGATTAGGGGGTAACTCCCAAATAATCAGCTTAAGTGGCCGGAAAAATTTCACTTAACTTAATGACAATGTCAGGTAATCCTGGCAAGTTTACTGATTCGTTAGATAAATAGACTCACTTTACACGATAACTAAAGTTTCCTTGATTGTCTTGATAGGGCTCACTGTAAGTTTCTAGCTGGGCTTCGACTAGATTGAAAATCCAATAGTGGGTAGTATTTTTTCTTCGGTGTAGACCGATAGTTTTGTCTCCTGGTCATATTCCAAGGTCGAGTCAGAGATCTCTATTTTACTGGGTTGCAAAAATCGAGGTGTCATTGGCAAAGGCTTTGAACTCCAGGGCATTGCCGCTGGGGTCGAGGAAAAATAGGGTGGCCTGCTCACCGGGCTTGCCTTTGAAGCGGATGTAGGGCTCAATCACAAATGAGATCTGGTGTTTTTGCAGACGCTGGGCCAGAGCTTGCCATTGGGGCATGGTGAGAATGATGCCCCAATGGCGCACGGGTACTGCGTGGCCATCAACGGCGTTAGTGTCTTGGCTTTGGCACTGATCGGGCTTGAGGTGGGCAGTGAGTTGATGGCCAAAAAAATCGAAATCAAGCCAGGTGTCTGAGCGTCTGCCGAGTTGGCACCCTAGGACAGTTTCGTAAAATTGTTGGGTAGTGGGGAGGTCTTTAACCGGGAAGGCGAGGTGAAAGGGGCGGAGATTCATTAGGCAATGGGGAATGGGGAATGGTTGATAGGTGATGGGGAATGGGAGAAATCACAAATCATAATCAACCCGTCGCTAATCAAACGGTTGACCGTTAAACTTTGGACATAGGAAAACCTTTCTATTTATCCATTGAGCCATGTCTGCTGGTCTGCTCACAACTCATGTTCTCGATACGGCCCACGGTTGCCCGGCTGCTGACGTCAAGATAGAGCTATGGTTTCTTAAGTCTGACGTTGAGTTTGATTTGCTTAAGTCGCTCAAGACTAACTCCGATGGCCGTACTGATGAGGCTATGTTGATCGGGGCTGATTTTCAAGTGGGGCGCTATCGACTGGTGTTTTATGTAGGCGATTACTTTGCTAGCCGGGGTCTGACCCTGCCTGAGCCTAACTTTTTGGATGAAATTTCCATTCAGTTTGGGATTGCTGATATAAAGGCCCATTACCATGTGCCGCTGCTGGTGTCGCCCTGGTCATACAGTACGTATCGGGGCAGCTAGCTTGTCCTGCGCGCTAGGCTAGAGATAGGGAGATTGAGTCGCTCATCTTCTCGTAGGAGAGCCTATGAAATCACTTCATCATTTGGTTAGTGCGTCGAGTTTGGCGATAGCAACTATCCTACTCACAGTGCTATCTGCCCAGGCTCAAACGCCACCGCCACCGCGCAGCATTCCCAATACAGTGATCAATGGCACCCTGGTCAACAACGCCTCCCGTGAGTTTTTTGAGGCGGGGCGTGAGCAGCTCGAAGCTGAGATCCGCACCTTGCGGCAGAGGGAGTTGGCGCAGCTCGAACCGCTATTGACTGTCCGTGAAGATGCTAGGGACTTACCAGAGGATGCTTTGGAAGAATGGGTTGAGCCTTAATTAAGCAATCCCCAACTTTGCCTTCATGAGCTCGTAAAACACGCGGGAGAGTTCGCGACGTTGTAGGTATTTTTTATCGCGGGGGGTTCTCGCAAAGGCCGCATCCAGAACCTGGGGCATAGCTTTTTTGATCACAAAGCCGAGCTGCTCACGGGTCATGGGGGCATTGGGGGCAAAGCGTCCATTGCGCATTCCTGAGACATAGCCGAGGGTTTTGAGGGTTTCGATATTGCTGTAGGCCCAGTGCTTGCCGGGTAGCACATCGCTAAAGCTGGGCTGGGGCGGGGCAACTTTCTCAAGCTCGAGCAAGTTAACCAGGGCCGTACAGACGACGGCGCGGGTAACGCTGCCGTAGGGGCGAAAGTGTAGGTTGGCTTTGTTTTCACTGCGGATTATGCCTGAGGCGGCCATCACCTGGATAGCTTCAAAGTCAGGATCGTGGTGAGAGATGTCGTCAAACCAGAAAATTGGGATGCCGTTACGGGTGACGAAGCCCTGGAATTTTCGCAGCAAAGCTGGGTCAGTCACAATTTGTCGGGGGTCTTGCCCGGTCCAAACTGAAAAGACGGCTAAAAAGCCGCTGGCTTCGCCAATGGCCCACTCAACCGGGTGCATGCGATAGGCGGCATTGGTGATGTGGGTGGTGCCAATGCTTTTGGCCGAGAGGATCAGCCCGTCTACGGTACTGGGTACCAAGGCCCCAGCGGGCAGGGCAAAGGGCAGGGCAAAGACATCTTTACCCTTGGGGGTAACGTGGCCGTCCATCAAGTTGCCGTGCAGGTCGAGGTAGTGATACTGGCCAATGCCTACGGAGTCTTCAAAGCAGCGGGCACGGGCCTGGTTGGGAAAAAATGACTGGGCGACATCTTCGTGGCGGATGGTGGTCATGGCGACTCCCCGTCGGGATTCGCGGATATAGGGTTCGAGGGCAATGCCATCCGAGGTCCAGGTAAGGTCACCGCGGGGTTTCAAATCGGGAACCCCATTGGTTTGTAGATAGTGGATATAGGACTGGGCGCGCTCTCGAGCCCGTTGGATCTGTGCTTTGCGCTCTTTGCGGTTGAGGCCAATCAGATAGCCGTTACGATAGTCATTACCGCAGCATTGGCCCCGCTCTGGGTGGGGGGAGGTGCCCCAGTTAATGACGCTGACGTCGCCAGGGCGAACGGCCTTGTCATAGAGACTACTGCGCCACAGTCGCCGATAGCGAAAGATACCAAACGGGTTGAAAAAACTGCGTTTGCTCCATTGATTGTGTTTGGGATCGAGTTTCCAAAAGGTACCCGTAAATTCGTTTAGATTGAGCCAATCGGCAAAGCCGTAGCTGCTGGGCTTACCAATTGGGACGCCGCGGCCCGGTTGAGTGCGCTCTACCAGGACATCAAAGGTAAATGACTGCTGGCACTGAGGACGAGCTTGGTCGGGCAAGATTGCTTCACCGGTATCGCTGCGAGCCTCTTGACCCACCCGAGAGGGCAGCTCTGCGAGCTCTAGCAGGTCGCCAAAGTCAGTGGCCTCGAGGGTGATGTTGGCGTTGACGGTGAAGGTGTATTGGGTCTGGATACCGCGAAATTTAACCCCTGTAATGCGTTTTCGAACTGCGTTGTTAGTGTTGGCGCTATCAAGGGTTATCAACACTTCAATGGGTTCCGCATGGGGAATCAGGGTCAGTTTTTGGTTCTCTAGGTAGGGAATCAACGGCTCATTTAGGGCCGTTGCTGCCACTACGGGGGTGGTTGTAAACTCGCTTACCCAGGCCCCACCAGGGTTGTCGATCACCCGCCCAGCCAGGGGTTGCAACTGTCGCTGCCGCTCTCGAAACTGTCGCTGGGCAAGGGAAATGGCAAATTCTTCGCCTTTAACACTGTATAGGGTTGCCTTTTTTAGGAGTAAATCCCCATCGTCAGAGGCGGGCAGGGCCTGGGCTGTGAACTGCCCCCCCACCACGATCTGGGGCTGTACCAAGCATACGTCCAGGTTCATCTTAAGGGCCATCAGTGTAGCTGAGTAGGCGGCGGTTGACCCTCCTACCACCAAAATCGAGTGTTCTAACACCGCATCGTTTTGTGGATGGGTTAGGAGTTGATTAACAATTAGGCCATTTCTTTGTTTGCTACTCACAGGGATGTCCTTACGGTGAAAGGGGTTAGGAGGGGAGACTGACTTACGTCAGCCCTATCATCGTCTGAGATCACAGGTGAGCAGCGGTTTGCTTCACAAAAGTAAAATTGAAATCACGGTATAAACAAAGACACCATCAGCTACGAAGCTTGCAAAAGTTGAGAAATGTGTCGTGTATCAGCTCGATTGTCTATGCCAGAGCCGCCTAAAAAACCACCAACTCTCAATATTGATCCCGGCACTTTAGTGTTCATCTTGTCGATTTTGATTTTGGTCCCACTGTTGATTACTGGGTTTTGGTCTCAGTAATTAGGTGTAGGTCAGGTTGGGAGAGGGGGATGGGAGATGGGTTACTCAAATGACCAACAACTCATCACAACTCACCCATAGCGGCTCCAGGATATTTCCTGTTTTGCAGCTCGAAGAAGTTTGTGTATCTGCTTGCCCACTGTCTGCGTGATTTTTGAGTCTGCGTGATTTTCGAAATCGAACAGATTGGTCTATTTAGAAAGGGGCTAGTCTGTTGTGCTCGATCTCATTGCTGAGGTTGTTGTCTCTCATGTTGGACGGGTGTTTTTTTAAGTCTTGGGCATTCTCTGAATAGAGCAATCAATGTTGATGGAAATAGGGCAGCATGAAGGTAAAAGCGCTACTTAACCGAGGGGTGGATCAGGCTCAACGACGACAGTACAGGTCTGCGATCGCAATTTTTGATCGCGTGCTTGAGCAGCAGCCTGACTATGCAAAGGGCTATTATAATCGCGGCTGTGCTCACTGCGATCTGGGTCAATATGAGGATGCGATCGCAGATTTTAACCAGACGCTGGAGCTGAACCCGACCTATGCCCACGCCTATCTCCATCGCGGCAATGCCCATCGCCATTTGGGCGATCTCAACGCCGCCAAGCGTGATTTTGACCGGAGTATTGAGCTGTCTCCAGAAAATGCCAAGGGCTACAGCAGTCGGGGGCTACTGTACTTAGATTTAGAAGACTATGAAAGCGCCCTGTTGGAACTAGATCAGGCCCTGGCGATCAATCCCAATTTACAAAAAGGATATCTGTGGCGAGGGTTTGCCTGGTTGCGCTGTCATCAGCCTCAGCTGGCGATCTCAGATCTTGACCGGGCTCTGGCCCTCAATAGCCGCTGTGTCGAAGGCTATAACAATCGAGGGCTAGCCCACTACGCCCTAGCCCAGTACGAGGCAGCCCAGCATGACTTTGACCAGGCCATTGAGCTAGATCCAAAGTTTGCGGAGGCTTATAACAACCGAGCTAACCTGCGAGCTGACCTGGGCAATATCCACGGCGCGATGGCCGACTATCGCCAGGCAATTAAGATTGATCCCGATCTGCCAGTGGTTTACTACAACCGAGCCGCGGTGTCATCGACGATTGGCGATCTCAAAAGCGCCCTGGCTGATTACGACAAAGCCATTGGGTTCCCGTTTGAGGCGGCAGCGGCCCATGCCCAGCGCGGTGAAATTCGAGCCCATCTGGGCGATCATGCTGGTGCCCTCAGCGACTATAACGATGCCCTGCGGCTTGATCCTGAACAGGCCAATACCTATAGCAACCGGGGTTTGATTCGGTTTTATGCCAAAAATTATCCTAAAGCTATCGAAGACTTTAGCCAGGCAATTGAGCGCGATCCAAGCTATGCGCCTGCTTATCGATATCGGGGTGAGGTTTACCTAACGATGGGGAATTATGCCAATGCGATCGCAGACCTGGATCAGGCGATTCAGCTCAATCCATTCTTGGCAGATGCCTACATCAATCGAGGTCGAGCTAAAACCCAGGTGGCTGATCAAGCCGGGGCGATTTCTGACTACAGTCGGGCTTTAATCCTCAAACCTAATGATGCTGAAACCTATAACAACCGAGGGCTGCTGAGGTTTCGGCTGCGCGATCAAAACGGGGCTGTTGCCGATGTCAATCAA
>JBCCRZ010000340.1:0-6690 GCA_039200855.1 Cyanobacteria bacterium P01_D01_bin.44
GCCGCTGTGCGAGTCGATGCAGATGTGATCTTCCAACTGCTGACACAAATTCCAGCGGAGCAGGCTGCCCTGGCTGATGTCCTATCCGATTTGACCCATCGCTTTTGCTTTGATGAAATTGTTGACCTGATTCAGGATGGAGTTGAGTGATTTTGTCAGGCTGTTCACTTGGCGAACACAGAAGGACCCCAAGCAGCCCTGAGTGCTTTGACCAAACCCCTTCAATGCATCTGAGCCAAAATCTTTTATCACAGAATCTCCGCTAAAACCTCACAGATGCTCTCAAAGAGGGGGCGAACTGTCGGCTCTGACTGCATACAATCCTGCTGCAAACGGCGGAGACGAGCAAACACCGGAGCCGCCTCATCGATCTCACAACACCGATCTAACAAATCCTCTAATAAGCAGCCAAAGGCCCTCACCTCCAATCGTTCTAACGCTTGCCTCATCACTAAATTCGTCGCGTCATAAAAAGACGCTGCCCCAAAGTCACCCAAAATACTCGCCCCTGCCTCATTCACCAAAATATTGTGCGCATAGAGATCACCATGCATGATGCCGTGGCTATGGAGATGGGCAACGGCAGAGGCAATACCCCGAGTAATAGTCAAAATCTTGGGCAGCGTGAACGACGTTTCAGCACTGTAGGTGTCTCGCGTACAGGTGTCGAGATCGGGCGGCCCGCCCAGATTGGTATAGTCCGGCGAAATAAATGAAAACACCAGCCCCGCTTTGCTGTCAGAGCTATGATCCAAGTAGTTACTCAGCTTACCCAGCACCGTGACCAAATTAGGATGATCCCCCGCCGCGATACAAGCCTGCATTTCATCCAGGGGTGAGCCATCGCTGGTGATCTCGCCCTTAAATAGCTTGACCGCAACCTCTTTAGCCTCAGAATGTGATATGTCGGCGGCTGCCCACAGGCCTTTATAAATAACCCCAGAAGCCCCTTGACCCAGGATTTCCCCCATCTCTAACTCAACTGAATCAATCGTTGGCAGCGATCGTACAGATTTTGACGCCGCCGTATGAGCCTCACAAAAAGGATTTCCTGAATAAGCCAACCAGGACAGTCGGGGCAGCGTAAACAGCCACTCAGGCAGTCCCTGCAGCCGGTTTGCCGACAGCCGAATCAGTTCTAGATTTTGGCAACCTGCCATCTCCTCAGGCAGAGAGGTAAGCTGATTGCCAGCCAGCATCAGCTTTTGTAAGGTACTAAGCTTGCCGATAGATGAGGGTAATGTCCCGATCTGGTTATTAGTCAAAATCAGCCAGCGGATAGTCGGCGATAGGGCCTCTGCTTGAATGTGGCTGATCTGGTTGCCCTTAAAGCTGACCATGGAGAGGTTAGGACAGGCGGCGAGCACCGCCGGAAATTCCTCAAACTGATTATTGTTAAAGAACGCAATTCTGAGTTTTTTGAGTTGCCCAAAGGCATCGGGCAGTGTACCCAAATGATTATTGGATAAATCTAAGATTTCTAATGAATCAGCCAAATCTAAAATTTCCATAGGAAATTCGGTCAAGCCACAGGCGAGTTTCAGTCGTTTTTGGCCCACAAGCTGGCCTGATTTTAATAAGTTTAGGGTTTCCATCTACTGAGTCGACGATAAGACGCTAATATAAAACGCCTCTAGCATGGCCTAAATTGAAAGGGATGGCTAGCTGGTGATTGGCTATACTCTGGACGGCTAAATACTGAACATTTTCCTGGAAAGGTGAGGTGGTGAGGCGCTTCGCTTGGTGAGTTAGTGAGATGGTGAGACAAGCTTATTCTCCTATTCACCAGCGCAGCGCACTCACCTATTCACTAGCGCAGCGCACTCACCAAGCACACAAAAAGTCCACCTTCAAGTCGTCGGCAGTATAGCTGGTAATTGGCTAGCAATCAGTGATTGATGGACAGCCCTTTTTATACATACCGCTCTAGATCAGTAAAGTATCTTACAGGGTACTTTCAAATAACGGGTCAGACGACTAAAATCTTGATCGAGTAGGTTTGATTAAAAATACCAATGTGCCCATCTGCCTATGCAATTAGACATCAGACGCCTTGATTTAGGCTCAGATTCAGCAGAACGCGACATAGACATCGGCTTAGCAGACTACTTTTATCAAAACTCGACCTATCACAGATTTCTAAATGGCCGCAAGACCATCTTAGTCGGCAATCGCGGCGCTGGTAAAAGTGCCATTTTCAAATACATTGCCATCACAGAATCCAAAAAAGGCAATCTCGTCTTAGAGCTTTCCCCTGAAGAATATTCCTATGAGCTGCTGTCAGAATACTTGCGTAGCGAGCAGGAAGGCTCATGGGGCAAACAAAGCGCCTACTCCGTCGCCTGGCAATACCTTCTATACAACCTGATTTTCAAAAAGATTGCTGAGAATAAGCGCGGTCTACTCTTGGGCGCACAAAAAAATATTTACAACTATGTCTATAACAACGGCATCGCCCATGAAACCAGCTCCATCGGCATTTTAGTCAACTACCTCAAACGGATTGAGCGCGTCAAAATAGAATCTTATGAAGGCATTATCCGCTCCCGAGATTTGCAATCTCTCTATGATCTCGAAGACATCAACTGCCTGCTTCCCAGTCTCAGAAATGTTCTAAAAAACACCAAAATCAAAGTCCTCATTGATGAACTAGACAAAGGTTGGGATAATTCAGAAGACGCCAAATACTTTATTGCAGGGCTATTTCAAGCAACCCAAAAGCTCAACCTGATTGCTCCCAATCTAAAAATTTATACCTCTATCCGACAAGAGCTATTTGACAACATTCCCCAAATTTATGAAGACGCCCAAAAAATCAGAGAAGACGTCGAAGTCATCCGCTGGGGCAAAAACGAACTCCTGGAGCTGATTGCCCGGCGCATCGCCCACTCTTTCCCAGAGGCTGAAAAGCTGAATGCACTCAAGCGCTGGCATTCTGTTTTTGTCTCCAAACTCTCGCTTTCCTCCATCGAGTCCCTCGACTACATCATCGACAGGACCCAGCTACGCCCCCGAGAGCTGCTGCAATTTTGCAAGCTGTGCGTGGAGTGCATTGACTACTCCTCCGCAGCTAAACGCATTGATGAATGTGCCATCACCGCCGCAGAAGAATCCTACTCAGAGCAAAAAACGCGAGATTTAGCCTCTGAATATCGCTTCCAATATCCTGCGCTGCTCGATGTCTTTGAAGTATTTCGCGGGAAAAAGATCTACTACACCAAGGAAGATCTGGACTTTCTCTTGCTGGCCATGGTCTGCGGTGAGGTCGATGTCGAAAACGCCGCTGATTGGGTCCTCGATATGGACTACTTAGAGCTCAAGCGCATCCTTTGGAAAATCGGCTTTCTCAAAGTGCTCACCCCGCGAGATAGCCATAGCGCCATTAAAGCCAAAGGTACCTACCTGGGTCATTACGAGCTACCTACCATCAACCTCGAAAACATTCAACAGTTTAGAGTTCACCCCGCTTGTACCAAGTTTTTACACCTCAAGGACTAAATTCAAGGACTGATTGATGTAATGACCCAACGACCTGTTTATCCCCACCTGTCTATTCACCGTCTCGAAAAACGCCTTCAGGTTATTCCTACCTGGCTGGTGGCCTTAATTGCGTTTCTGATACTCTCCAGTTTGATCATTTTCATTCGAGCCGAAGAGGCTAACCTGCCCTCTTTAGAAGCCACCCTAACGGCCCCCAAACAAGTCATGAAATTGTTGATCGAAGATGCCGAGGCCATTGCCCTGGTGGTGGCCGTGATTTTGTATGTTAAGGGTGCCCCCGATCGCAAAGCCCAAAAACACTATGAAGCCTGGCGCGTGATCGACACTGCCGCCGCCGCCAACGTCACCACCAGCTATGCCCGCTATCAGGCTCTGCTCGATCTTCACCAGGATGGGGTATCTCTGCAATGGCTAGAGGCCCCCAACGCTAACCTATCGAATATTACCTTGCCCCGAGCCGACCTGCGTGAGTGCAACTTACAGGGGGCAAATCTGCAACACGCCAACCTGCGCGGGGCAAATTTTCAAGGGGCAGACCTGACCGGGGCAAATTTAAGCCACGCTAATCTGATGGGCAGCAATTTAACCGCCGCCGACCTGCGTGAGGCCAACCTGCGTGGAGCTGTCCTGTGGAAAGCCCAGCTCTGGGAAACAGACCTCGCCTACGCCGAGCTACGCTGGGCAGATCTCCACCGAGAGCAGCTAGAGGGGGCCAACCTACACGCCACGATCTTGCCCGATGGCAGCGTTCATACCACAGGAACCCATGCGTTTACTGACCCGTCAGACCCCCGCTTTCTTGAGTAAAGTCCCTTGCTTAGAAACCCAGTTTCTCGCTTCAAATCAGGAGATACTGGCATATCCGACATCAGAAACCGGGTTTCTCGCCTTGCCAGGATACCCAGTCTCCTCTTCTCAACGTCCGCATCATCGCAAGCGCATGACGTGAGTTTTCAAGTCCCCCCTTGACTCTCCCCCAAGGGCATAGTGTGTACTCAAAGTATTAGCAGTTTCCTAGCATCATGACCCTCTACAAGATCAGTGCCTTCTCACGACTGGGGCAAGTCTCCATCAAAGCCCTGCGGCTTTACGACCAGCGTGGCCTGCTCAAGCCCGCCCAGGTCGATGCCGAGACCAGCTATCGCTATTACAAGATTGAGCAACTGCCCCGTCTGCATCGCATCCTGGCCCTCAAAGCCATGGGGCTCTCGCTTGAGCAGATTGGTCAATTGCTCAACGATAACCTATCACCCAGCCAGATGCAGGCCATGTTACGGCTCAAACAAACCGAGCTGCAACAACAACTCGTCGAGGGACAACAACGGTTGGCTGCTGTCGAAGCCCACTTACGCTACCTCCAGGAGGAACAAACCATGCCCGATTACGAAGTTATCCTCAAACCAGTCGAAGTCATTCCCCATGTGGCCTCAATTCGAGACACCATCCCCGCCTATAATACCGTCGGTCAACTCTTCAACGAACTGATGGCCTATCTCGGTCAAAACAATGCCCAACCCCAGGGCTGCTGCGCTGCCATCTGGCACGATCCTGAATACACAGAAAAAGATGTCGATGCCGAGGCTATTATTGTGGTTCCTGAAACCCTAAAGGGGAATGAGCGCATCCAGGTAAAGTCTTTGCCAGCGATGGATACAGTCGCAGCTATCATCCATCGCGGCACCTACAGCACCCTCAACCAGGCCTACGGTGCCATCATGCAATGGATCGAAGACAATCCCTATCAGATTATTGGCCCCAACCGCGAAATTTATCTCCAGGGGGGCGCTGAGCAAGACAACCCCGATTACACTACCGAAATTCAGTTTCCGGTCATGAAAGCTGCATAAGTAGGCGATGCTAAAGGGGCTGTTAGTGTATCAATCTAAGAAGCGCGTTACCGCAGCACTGTATGCCTGATAGGGTTTTACCCCTGTCAGGGTCTCCACCAGTTCACCGTCTTTAAAGAACATGACCGCTGGCATCCCTTTAAGCCCAAACCGCTTAGGGACCTGCTTATTGGCATCGTAGTCTATCTTCATCACATTGGCGCGATCGCCATAGGCATCTGCCAGCTGATCGATCAACGGGGTGACCAGCTTGCAAGAGCCACACCACGATGCCATGCAATCTACGACCAGCAGCGATTCTTTGGCTAACAGTGAATTGAGTTCTGCTTCGTCTTTAATCAATCGGGCCGCTCCGGTTTCCTCTTCGCCCAATTCTGTCAAGGCCTGAGTGATTTCGGCTGCAGATAGGCTGGCGTTGAGGGTGGTGAGTTGCGATCGCAGCTGATAATACTCAATTAAAGGCGCGGTCTCTTCCTGATGGCGGGCCAAACGGCGACGAATGGTCGAAATGGATTGCTCTGGCCCCTGCTCAGCCAGTCGATTGATCAGAAGCCCCGTCATCGCCTTCAAATAAACCGCCATTGGAGCCGGTTGCCCCACGGCTGACAACCATTTGTCCAGGTCTCCAGCCTGGGTAAGCGTGCGTGGAAAACCATCCAGCACCCATCCATTTAGCATCACATCGGGTTGCTCAAACCGCCTTCGGAGCAGCTTCATCACTAAAGCATCCGGCACTAGCTCAACTGAGTCTACATACGGGCGAGCCTCAAGGCCGATATCAGACGCTTTAGCGATGGCCGCTTGAATCAGCTGCCCCATGGACACATGGGGAATATGCCAGCGCTCCGCCAGGGCAATCGCCTGCTCCCTAACCTCCACTCCGGGAGGCCCTAAAAGGATAAATTGCTTAAATTTCATGGAATAAACCCTTATGAACCATAAATTAGGCAAGCTTGCCCAATTGATTAACAAAAGTAAAAACCTTTGAATAGTATCTTTCACGTGTCCGCTATATCGGCATTTTGATGCAAATTCTTTAATACTTGGCGAGCTGTATAGCAGCTCAAGCGGTCAAGAAAAGCCGCCGCCTCGTCGGGGGTAAAACGCAGGTCGGCGATCCGCAGCTCGGTCAAATCCCCACGGGCCCCTAGGCGGGCCAGGGTTCACGAGCTACCCAACGGGAGCGAGCTTGGCTGTAATGGATTGAGATGTTGACTCTAGAACAGGATGGGTCGAGCAGATATTTCATCTGCTCGACCCAAACGGGGAGTAACTTAGCCACCCAAGATATATTCAACAGCTATGGTTTAGACCAACTTAAACGCACCGCTGTTAAGGTTGA